>NZ_NPJC01000030.1:0-1382 GCF_002251405.1 Prevotella sp. P4-98
CAATAGTTCGTTAAAATTTGAGATAAAGGCTAAGCAGTTTTACGCTGCCAGCCAAAGAGTTCTTTGATAGTATGACTAATTAACTTTCGGTTCGGTATTCTCCGACACTTGTCAAAAATTAATTTAGCGATGTATGTGCATGCCATGATCTCCTTGAAAGAAGCCATGGAATACGACATCCCGTTTTCCTTCATCATCACCTTTGCTACATTCTGTGATGCGAATGATGCATTGTAGGAAAAGTCCAACTGGTTCTTGTGTCTTGCCTGGCAATGCGTAAGGCCGGTATACTGCTTTGCATCGCGAAAACAAAATTCTATTTGGAATCTTGAGCGGTATGTGCGCAGCACATCCTCACCCGACATGGATGTCTTTGTTGAGAAGAAAAGCTTGTGCTTTCCGTTGGGCATAATCCAAATGACAAGGCGCACTTTCTTCTTCAAAGCCTTTGAATAGGCAATGAGTGTGTAGGCTGTGCCCTCAAGTCCTTCAATATGCAACTCTGCCATACGAGTGAGGTCAAGTTTCTTGTAGTTGATTTTTCCGTCAAGTGTCTTGGGACGTCCAGGTTTGTGGGAACGAGGCCCCGTATACACATAGTATAGGCTCGCTGTATCCCTGAAGCGGCTGACAAGATGGAAACCGCACTCTTTGATTCCATCCACAAACGGACGGATAGAGAAGAAGGCGTCAGCGACAACAATATCGGTGACCTTCAACAATTCCTTCTTGTAACGCTTGATGACCGCTATGTAATGTTGCACGAGAGTCATGTTGCGCAGTTTCAACTCTCCTGTAGATGGAGTCTGATGGGCGCGCAGCATCATGCAACTGTTGGCATAGACATCGACAAGAGCCAGTCCCATGATTTCAAGTCCATGCTTCATGGAACTTGCACAACCGGACCAGAAAGTACCGATATGCGGAGTCTTCTTACCAGACTTGCTGATGTAGCTCGGATCAATGGCAATAGCCAATAGACCATCCATATTCAAGTAACGTCTGCAAAGGGCAAGGTTGAACTTCACCCAGTCTATGCATTTAGCACGGCCACGGTTGAAATTCGTTCTGTAGGTCTGCTCGCAATGGGTGCCGTAGCGCTCCATTTGAGTGAAATTTATCTTTCTTTGTATCGTCATGTACAATAAGAGTATTTCCAAGAGAAGGTTTTCGAAAGTTTTGCTTACCTTTGCAGATGAACTTTTGATAGCATCTCTGCAGATTTCCGTATATTGGTTGAGTGGTTCTGATGTCATGTTACTTTAAGCTTTGATCACTATAAAGTTACTGATAATCAGCCACTTAACCAAATTTTATTAGTTATATTACGTTAATTAACTCCTTCATTTTCAAACGATTACGTTAGAATTAACAGAGTATTG
>NZ_NPJC01000031.1:0-257 GCF_002251405.1 Prevotella sp. P4-98
TCATTTTCTGCTGCACAGCGACCCGATGGTGAGATGTCGTTATATACCTTTAGAGAGACCTCCTTTCTGGAGACGGATCTTTTTGTCATATAAGGAGTCTGGTTCTTCACTTATCCATATTGAACATTCCTCATTTTCTGCTGCACAGCGACCCGATGGTGAGATGTCGTTATATACCTTTAGAGAGACCTTCTTTGCAGCAGAAGGATCTTTTTGTCATATAAGGAGTCTGGTTCTTCACTTATCCATATTGAACA
>NZ_NPJC01000032.1:0-156743 GCF_002251405.1 Prevotella sp. P4-98
CGAAAATGCTGTAAAGATACAATTGTATAGTGCAATCATTGCATATTGCTTGGTTGCGATTGTTGAACGAAAAATGAAATTGAATATGGAAATGTATGATTTGTTAAGAATTTTATCTGTCTCATTGTTGGACAGAACCCCTCTCGTAGATTTGCTCGGCAAAAGCGAACCTGCCGAGAAGTTACAAACTGTAAGAGAATTAAGTCTTAAATTTATTTAGTGGACACTAGTGATTACGTATATATACATGGTATCCCATTTTTTCGATAAGATCTAGCGAATACTTCAAATCATAAGCATTACTCTCACCCAATAAGTGATTAAATTCTTTAAACCTATAACTCTCTTCTCCATGTAACACAGATATTGGCCAAAAACCAGAACCATTAATAAATATTTTGATTAGATTTCTTTCTACAAATTTCTTTTCAGCTGCATCAACACCCTTTGTCTTAACAAACTCAAAGGGTAACCCCTCAAAAGAATTTCTTCCTTGATGAATTTCCGTGAAGCATCGTTCTAAGGCTACGGCTGGAACAAAATCAACCCCTATCTTAAAATTGTATAGTTGTTCATTTTCATTTATAATGATTAAACCAATAGCAGGAATGCCTTTATTCAAAGAACAATCTTTTACTATCACTTTATTGCCCGTTTCTTTCTGATATAGACTTAGTATTTTGCCAATTTCCGTTTCGGCAAAAAATGATAATGGTATAGTTGGTGGTGTATATTCATTCCAATATATCTCACTTATTACATAACGTTCAAAAATTTCACATAGTGCTTGAAGGATCGCTTCTTTTGGAGTATTTCCAGAAGCCATACCATTAGAACCTGTTAGCAATAGGGAAAATTCAATAGGTATTTCTATCACCGTTTTATTTTTCACATCATAGAAAGGAATGACCAAAGGCTTCGTTTTCGATGCATTCTGAGCTATATTAGCATTTAATTCATTAACAGAATTAAAGCCACACATACGAATGATTTCTTCCATGAAAGTCTTTGATATATCACTAAATGGTACATTTTTCTCTCTTTGATCATAAAGAAACCCCGATTTTTTTTCTTCTTTTTTTGCGACTTCAAAAATATTAAAAGTTTTATCCGTCAACATTTTCTTAGAATTAAGCAGTAAATGGTTCTCTAAGCGTTCCATAAACTCGGCATATCCACTTGCCAAAGAATATTCGAACGTACGTCCTTTGCCATTTGTTCCAATATTTAATTTTCCAAGTCCATCATTTCCTATTACTACACGACATGAGCTAAATTTGTCGTGTATCATATGTCGTTCCAAGAGTAAGATTCCAATATTGGAAAGAATTTTTCTGATTTTACTAACCGTATGAATCGGAGTAGTTGCCTTATATTGTTTCATTGAAATTAAAATTTAAGAAAAGAAAGCAAATCCATATATAAAATTATACACAGATTTGCTTAAATTTTAGTGCCCTAATGAATAAGTCCCAAGATTTAATTATCCTTAGGTGTGCAAATTATCTCTTCCAATGTACCACCATCGTAAGTTTTATCCACATCACTTTCATTCACACCACCTTCAATAATTTCCAACTCATTTGGAGTTAACTCTTGTGCTTTGAGCACCATTGATTTTGTTTTCATATTGTTACTATAATTAAATTAATGCCGAAACTATTTCCGACATTTTTTGCAAAAGTAATTTCATTTTTACAAATAAGAAATGATATTTAAAATGCATTTTGCAAAATCCATCTATTGTTTTACAAAAACAACAAAATCTAATTTAAAAGTTTTATCCAGCTTATTTTGTAAAACAAACTATGCATTTTGCAAAATAAACACCAACAACAATAAAATATATTATATATTTTTTTAGAAAGACAAAAAAATGTTTTATTTTTGCAGAAAATTAAGAATATATCCAAATGGACCATAATTATGTTATATTGTCAAATAGTAATGTTTTAGTGCGAATCACAGCATCTGACATCATGTATATATCATCAGATGGCAGTTATTCCACTATGGTATTAATTGATGGTCGTAAGCATATGTTTTCATTTAATCTTTCTTCTTTTGAGAAGCAATTAGAAACTCAGTTAGGCCTGGAATCCAAAACATTTATACGTCTAGGAAAGAGTCTAATTATAAATAGCATATACATATATAGTATAAATATACCTGCTCAAGAGCTAATTCTTTCTTGTTCATCAAATCCAGGTGAATTTGTACTCAATGCGTCTCGAGATGCTTTAAAATCATTAAAGTTGATGATAGAAACAATTTTAAAAACTAGGAGGTTATTATGAATAATAAGAATAACAATAACGACGTTTATTTCCTTGGTAATAAACGGCAAAAGACTTTAAGAAAATATATTATAACAGCATCATTTACTATAGTTTGTATGTCTATAATTCTATACTTTTGCACAACGAAATCAGATGTATCGTACAAGCAAGAATTACCGACAGTGGAAGCTTTACCACAAAAAGCTATATCACCAAAATTCGATGGTAAGTATGAATTCTCTAAGTTTTTAGAATGGGTCTCTAAAAATTTAACATATCCTACTGGTTATGAAACAAAAAAAGCTAAAGTTGTAGTATCGTTTGTCATAACAAATGAAGGTACTATAGATAATATAAAAATAATATCAGAACCTGAGCAAAAGGCTTTTGCCAAAGAAGTCGTACTGCTATTAAAAAAATGTCCAAAATGGACACCAGGAAAATTGGCAGATGGGACTCCTGTAAGCATAAGTTATATTTTGCCTGTAAATTTCAACAACATAAAACGCTTTGATTAAGTTATGAAAAATTCTTTTTCTAAATATTTTGTTTTATTATTAGCTTTTTTGCCGATTACTTGTATGGCAGAAAACAGCATAAGTTCTGAAAGATTAAAGCAAAAGGCAGATAGTTGCGTAAACGAATTTAATTATAATGAGGCCGTCTTATATTACAGCCAGTTATATAAGATCAAAGAGGATTTAATAGTCGCTCGTAAATTAGTTGATGCCCACAAACATATTGGACACTATAAAGAATGTATCTCCATATTAAGAACTTTCCCCACAGACAGTTTAAAATATGAAGATTTACGTTCATTGTTTTTTTCGTACCGTAATTTGGCAAATTCTGATTCATTACTATTTTATGGTGATAGTATTATAACATTGAATCCATATGACAGCGAAGTAGTTGTCTCATTAGCGACTTATTGCAACACTATAAATCATTTTTCCAAGACAATAGACATCTGCCAAAGGTATTTGCAAAAAGATTCTTTAAACATGCCTGTTTTGAGGCAATTTGGATATGCTTCTTATCTAACAGGAAATTACCAAGAAGCTTATAATTCTTATATGCAACTTCAAAAAAATGGTTTTGAGAATTACGAATCTTCGTTTATTATAGGGATTTCACTTGAAAACTTAGGAAAGAATAGTGAAGCCTACGATTATTTATTACAAGCAACAAAATTTAAAAACAACAAAGATTTCCCTTCTTTATACCATTTGGGGAAAATATGTATATCTATTGGATTAGGCACAGAAGGAGTTGATTTTTTGGAAAAAGCTATTAAATTACAAACTCCAGATAGCGTGATGCTCTCCACACTTTATAAGGGTGTTGCAGAAGGATATTTCTTAAGCCACAAATATAAAGAAGCAGCATTAGCTTTTGAGAATAGTTCACTCTATGAATCCAACAATCCGATTACATACTATAATATAGCCCAAATGTATGAAACAATAGGAATTGAAGATAAAGTAATACATTACTATACACTTTTTCTAAAATACTCAGAAAAACTTAAAGATAGTACAGAAAACAAGGAGATGGTTTCCGCAGCTAAACAGAAACTAAAAGAAAAAAGTCTAAGACTATAATTTATACTAATCCCTAGAGATATTAGTGAGCATTACTATTTCAATAGCTCAAATCGGCAATTAGAAATATAATAATCCATGGTCATGCGTGTCGTATTATAATGACCGATTTAGGATAAAAGTCGTAGGCGAATGTATAACACCGCTTACGCATACAGTTATTTTGATACCTTTGACTTATCTGTCATAGGTACTCACATTCGGAAAAACACAAATTTATTTGGTTTTTCTCTCGCTTATTCGTACCGCTGACCTGAAGGTCGAAGGTACTTCCGCTCGGAAGTACAAAAAGAAAAAGGTGTTTTTCTTTGGAATTTCACTCACTTAATCGTACCTCTGACCTGAAGGTCCAAGGTACTCACGTTCGAGAATCCAAAAAGAAATTTGGTATTTCTTTTTGTATTCTGCTCACTTAATCGTACCTTTGTGTGCGAAATCTATTAATCACATGGAAGAATATATCGTATCGGCAAGAAAATACCGCCCTGCCACATTCGATACCGTAGTGGGACAACAAGCACTGACCACTACGCTGAAGAATGCTGTGAAGAGCGGCAAACTGGCTCACGCCTACTTGTTTTGCGGTCCGAGAGGTGTAGGAAAGACTACCTGCGCACGTATCTTTGCCAAGGCTATCAACTGTCTCTCTCCCACGGAAGACGGGGAGGCATGCGGACACTGTGAAAGTTGCCAAGCCTTCAACGAGCAACGGTCGTTCAACATCTTCGAACTCGATGCCGCCTCCAACAACTCGGTAGAGCATATCAAGACACTCATGGAGCAAACCCGCATCCCACCGCAGGTTGGTAAATACAAGGTGTTTATCATCGACGAGGTGCACATGCTCTCTACCGCTGCCTTCAATGCTTTTCTAAAAACACTGGAAGAGCCACCGGCACATGTCATCTTTATCTTAGCAACCACCGAGAAGCATAAGATTCTGCCTACCATTCTCAGCCGTTGCCAAATCTACGACTTTGAGCGCATGACCGTGCAAAACACCATTGCTCATCTGAAATCGGTGGCTGAGAAAGAGGGCATACAATATGAAGAGCAGGCTCTGGAGGTGATAGCAGAAAAGGCTGATGGCGGTATGCGCGACGCACTCTCCATCTTCGACCAGGCTACATCATTCTGCCAAGGCAATATCACTTATCAGAAAGTGATAGAAGACTTGAACGTGCTTGACTCCGACTATTACTTCAAGATTATAGACTATTCCATCGAAAACAAAGTAAGCGAAATCATGTTGCTTGCCAACCAGATTATTGCCCATGGTTTCGATGGCGGGTTATTGATAGGGGGGCTTGCCAAACACGTGCGTAACGTGATGATGGCAAAAGACCCACAGACCCTGCCTTTGCTTGAGGCAAGCGAACAACAACGGGAGCGTCTGCAGCAACAGGCACAGCGTTGCGACTTGCGCTTCCTCTATAGTGCCCTGCGCCTGATGAACCAATGCGACATCAACTACCGACAGGCTTCCAACAAACGACTGCTGGTAGAACTGACGCTCATCGAGGTGGCTCAGCTGACTCAGCCCGCCGAGGGGGCTGGCAGTGGGCGTAGGCCCAGAAGACTGAAATCCCTGTTCAAATACTTGATACGGCAGTCGCAACCCACACAGCAGGCTCAACAGGTGGCCTCAGCTGCTACTGCCGCATCCACAGCATCGGCAGCAGGAAGAGTTTCACAGCAGACTTCTTCCGCTACGAATGTTGTACCCACTCCTAAGATTCTGCAACAGACGCAGACTGCCTCTCCCCAGCCCAGGCAGCAGGTGGCTACCTACAATACAGCAAACCGACCACGGCTGAAAACTGCCGTTGGCTTCTCATGGAACAATCTGCGCAAACAGTCGGACACCGACAAGGCTCCGATGACCGATGTCTTGGTCAACGAGCAAGCTGCAACAAGCGCCGCAACACAGGATCAAGCCGAATTCACCGAGGCCGACCTGACTCGCGAATGGATTGCCATGTGCAACCGCATGCCCCAGCAATACAGTGCCGTTGCCACTCGCATGAAGAACATGACACCGGTCATTAAAGAATTGCCACAGATAGAGGTGACGGTGGACAACCAGTTGGTCATGGAACAGATGCAGCAGATCAAAGGCAGTATTGTCAACACCTTGAAACTGCATCTGCAAAACAATAAGATTACGCTCAACATCGTTTTGGCAGAGTTCGACGAACAAGAGCGTTCTCTGACCCGTCGTGAGCAATACGAAGAAATGGAAAAAGATAATCCCGCAGTCAAGCAACTGCGGGACATGTTGAATCTTGAATTGGCCTAAGCATTATTTATCGCAAACGACTCAGGCCTCTAACTACTGACGCTAAGCAAATCGAGCAGGCAAGCACGACGTCCCAACAGGGACATCAGGCCTGCCTGTTTCGAATTATATCAACTGCATGCCCAGTGCCTTACACTCGGCGCGCATATCATCGGGCCATATCGAAGCCTGTATCTCACCGATATGTCCTTTATGAAGCAATACCATACACAAGCGACTCTGACCGATACCACCACCAATGCTCAATGGCAGTTCGCCCTGCAAGAGTTTGCGGTGGAAATAGAGTTGCTCGCGATCTTCCTTACCTTCCAGTTTCAACTGTCGCAACAAGGCTTCCTTATCCACACGGATACCCATTGACGACAACTCAAACGAACGACCCAATACAGGATACCAAATCAGAATATCACCATTGAGTCCCGGCAGTCCGTTCTCGCCCATTGTTGACCAGTCATCATAGTCTGGTGCACGTCCATCGTGTTTCTCTCCGTTAGAGAGTACGCCACCGATACCTATGATAAACACCGCACCGTATTTCTCACAGATAGCATCTTCGCGCTCTTTCGGCGACTTGTCTGGATACATCTGCAAGAGTTCTTCTGCATGGATAAAGGTAATCTTCTCAGGCAGGAAGGGCTTAATCTGATCGTAGGTCTCACAGGTGAGGTATTCCGTACGGCGAATAGCTGCATAGATGCGCTCTACCACATTTTTCAGATAAGCCACAGTGCGCTGTTCTGGAGTGATAACAGCCTCCCAGTCCCACTGATCGACATAGAGCGAATGTAGATTATCCAGTTCCTCATCGGCACGGATAGCATTCATATCGGTATAGATACCATATCCCGGCTCTATTTTGTATTCTGCCAGCGAAAGGCGTTTCCACTTAGCCAACGAATGAACAACTTCTGCCGTAGCATCGCCAAGATCCTTGATAGGAAACGAAACGGCACGCTCCACACCATTGAGGTCGTCGTTGATACCGAGTCCTTTCAAAACAAACAAAGGAGCTGTGACACGGCGGAGTCTTAATTCAGTAGATAGATTCTGCTGAAAGAACTCCTTGATAAGCTTGATACCCTGTTCGGTGTGTTTCACATCGAGCAGTGGCTGATATACTATAGGTTTAATAAGTCTGGTCATTTTTTATGCATTTTCTTTATTTCTTCTGCAAAGGTACTACTTTTATATTAAATTGCAAGCAAAAAGCCCAGATATTTTTACACAATGATACTATTTCCGTTATAATTAATGCATATTGACGACATATTGCCACAATGAACGGCATTCGAATTGACAAATGACAGGTATTTACATCATCCTATGCTAAGCCGTTGTGTTTCCGTCTGATTTGTCCCTTAACTTCTCTCTAACTTCCCTAACTTCCCTTAACTTCCCCACATGCGCAACTGAGGGAATTGATTGAAGTTAAAGAACGTTTTCGTTAAGCCAAATGAGCAGAATAAAGCTCGCTTTAATTCTGTCATGGCGAGAAAAGGTGCCATAAAATGGAAGTTATCACTCCCTACGGTCGTTCGGGAAGTTAAGAGACAATAGCCTTTTGCCGTAAGACGTCGGACATTTGTCCCTTAACTTCTCTCTAACTTCTCTCTAACTTCCCTAACTTCCCTAACTTCCCTTAACTTCCCTACATGCGCAACTGAGGGAATTGATTGAAGTTAAAGAACGTTTTCGTTAAGCCAAATGAGCAGAATAAAGCTCGCTTTAATTCTGTCATGGCGAGAAAAGGTGCCATAAAATGGAAGTTATCACTCCCTACGGTCGTTCGGGAAGTTAAGAGACAATAGCCTTTTGCCGTAAGACGTCGGACATTTGTCCCTTAACTTCTCTCTAACTTCTCTCTAACTTCTCTCTAACTTCTCTCTAACTTCCCTAACTTCCCTAACTTCCCCTAACTTCCCTTAACCTCCCCACATGCGAAAGTTCAGTCATTTAGTATTAATTGTCAGTTCTCCAGCTTTAAGTTTGTTGGCTTCGCCGCTCAACTGCAGTGCAGAGGAATGGCGTGAACTCTGGATGATCACCTGCGCCAGTCCATTGAATGCAGGAATGCTAAACTCATGGCAGTCGTTATGATGAGGATGGTCAGCGCCAAGATAAGACGGATCTCCATTTCCTACACCGAGTATTCTGCCATCACCTGCAAGTTTAAACGTCAGCATCGGACAAGCATCGGGCACTATACGTCCCTTAGCATCCTGCACTTCTACTGTGACAACAGCCACATCGCGTCCGTCTGCACTGATCGTCTGACGGTCTGTTTTCATCACAATCTTATAAGCCGGCTTGGTAGTTTCCACTTGCTTGGTAAGCATACGTTTACCATTCTTATAACCAATAGCCACAACCTTTCCGGGCTGATAAACAGCTTGCCATTTCAGGTGACCGTTCTTGGGCATGGTCTGGCGTCCCAGTTTCTTTCCATTCACTATCAGTTCCACTTCGTCGCAGTTGCTATACGCCCAAACCTCGACGGTTTCACCTTCATGTCCTTGCAGATTCCAGTGTGGGAATATATGCAACACAGGCTCGTCAGTCCATACAGATTTCAGATACCATGCCTCATCTTTCATGAAACCGCAATAGTCAAGGATACCAAACTCAGAATCATGGGCGGGATATTCCAGCGGATTAGGTTCGCCACGATAGTCAAATCCTGTCCAATAGAAAAGACCGGCAGCCCACGGGCGTTCATCATAGAATTTCCACCCGCGCTCTATCACGTTTTCCACGCCAGGTTTTGTTCCTCTGTTTATGCTAACCATGTGTCCGGGCTGTTCTTTTGATTCGAAATACACCCCACGGGTACCACAACCTGTTGTTTCCTCTGTGCCCACGATTTTCCAGTCAGGATTAGCTTTTTTTCTATTATCCACATCGTTTTGCACGATATAATTAAAGCCAACCACATCCAGTCCTTTAATCATCTCCGAACCTCCGGCATTGGCAATAGTAGAATGACGTGTAGGATCGAGCAGTCGGGTATATTCTCGCATGGCAGCAGCAATACGTGTGCCCTGTACGGAGTTTTCTATTCCCCACTCCTCATTACCATCACTCCACAGAATGACTGACGGATGGTTTCGGTCGCGCTTAATCATGTTCTCCAGCAAGCGCAAGTGTTCTGTGTTAATACCGGTCAAACGGTTTTCGTCGATGACCAACAGTCCCTCTCTATCACAAATATCGAGCAAGGCAGGTGTCATGGGGTTATGTGAAGCACGATAGGCATTACAGCCAAACTCCTTGAGCTTCTTGATGCGCCAAGCCTGCAAAGCATCGGGAATAGCAGCCCCTACCCCAGCATGATCCTGATGCATATTGACGCCCTTCAGTTTGATGGGTTTTCCATTAAGCATGAAACCCGATTGAGCATCAAACACCACTTCACGGATACCCGTTGTCGTTTCATAGACATCTGTCACTTCGCCATTCACCTTTACCGTAGTTTCCACCTTATATATATAAGGGTCGTCGGTTGACCACAGATGCGGATGGTCGAGAGCAATGGTCTGTTCGCAACCAAGGGTCTGTTTGGCGTTTAGACTAAGGTTTACGCTTTCAGCCTTTCCCACCAGTTTACCTTCTGCATCCAGCAGTCGTTGCTCTACACTGCATTGCTGCGATTCAAGCGAATGGTTGTTGACCTCAGTTTTCACATGAACCACCGCAGCATCATAGGGTTTCTTGATATCGGCAAACACGAAAGTGCCAAACGGTGCCACACTTACGGAAGCAGACTTCAACAGCCAAGCATCCCGATAGATACCTGCCCCTTCATAAAACCATCCTTCCTCTAATGTTGCGTCAGCACGCACACAGATGAGGTTCTCGCCTCCATAGTTGACATATTCTGTCACATCATACACCTGTGTAGCATAGCCACTCGGTTCCGTTCCCATATAAAATCCGTTGAACCACACTTGTGCGTTACGGAAGATGCCATCAAACTGAATGGCGATATGCTTTCCCAAGTCCTCCTTAGGAATACTGATAGTTTTACGATACCATCCTACACTTGTTTCTGGAAATTTATATCCTACAGTCTTATAACCATGCGAATGACTTGCATTCCGAGCATAAGACAGATTGGTCACCCAATCGTGAGGAATAGTGACAGACACCCAGGTGGAATCGTTGAATTTCTGAGCATACGGACCTTCGTTATGTATGGAATTTGCCTTCGTCAGATAGTTGAAATACTCAGTACCACAGCCAAAATCCTTGGCAGGGTCGGCAGCATTTCCAAAAGCAAACTTCCATCCTTCGTCTATGAGAATCTTCTCACGTACGTTGTCAGCCATGGCACCAGTCATCTGCATACTGGCGACAGCTAAGAGTAACCATTTTCTTATCTTCATTGTTTTTCGTCATTGATTGTTTCTATTTCTGATTATATCATTTTAGGGTGGGCTTTCACCCTTCGTTTTCTCGCCATGAAATGGAAGGATGAAATCCAATATTATTTTCTGCAAAGATAAGGAATTATTGGTAATGCTACGAATTGAAGACAATATAGTACGCAAAACTGCAAAATAATGCAAATAGTTATGGATAAACAACACCCTGTCATTTCAAAACATCGGTCATTAAAGTATTATACCGCCGATATTGTTGAACGTAGGTATAAATAGCTAAAAAAGAGCATGGCTTCTGATAAGTCATGCTCTTTAGTGATTCCGCAGGGATTCAAACCCTGGACCTTCAGAACCGGAATCTGACGCTCTATTCAGCTAAGCTACGGAACCAATGCGAGTGCAAAATTACTAAAAAGCGAGCGAACTACCAAATTTATCTGGTGGATTTCACCCTTCGTTTTCACTTCTGCCTATCCTTTTGACTACGGTGTATTATTTTTCCCCTCATACCAATCTTATTGGCTCAACAAAACAGCTCAAAACAAGTTCATCTGATAAAAAAGATGTTTCATAGCGTAAAAAGCAGGTGTTACGACTTGTAAATCTCAGAAAATCATGCTATATTTGCAAAATAATTACAACCGACGACAACATATAAACCATAAATATAGTAAGCTTATGAGAAAACATTTACTCCTACTCTTCGCCATGTGCTTTGTGCAACTGATGGCTTTTGCAGGACCACGCAGTTACCAACAAGCACTCAAAATTGCACAGCAACAAGCCGAGCGATTGGGCATCAGCATGGACGCCATGTCGCCCCAACCGAGAATGGTTCAAAAGACCAACGGAATCGATCCTGCCTACTATGTGATTGAAAACGGAACGAACAAGGGTTACACCATCGTCTCTGCAGACGACCGGTTGCCTGAGATTGTGGGTTATGCCAAGCAAGGCAACTACACCGAAGACACATTGCCTGAGGCATACGTCGAGTTCATCACCGCCTATCAGAAATTTGTTGAAGAGGTGAAAGCTGGCAATCCCCATGCCCTGCGCACAGCTGCCGAAGCTAAGGCGCTACGCGAATCTGCATCCTACACCCAACCTACCGTGGCTCCACTCTTGGGCAACATCCAATGGAACCAAGGCGACCCCTACAACCGCATGTGTCCCGAATACGACGGTGTCAACAAGGCTGTCACAGGATGTGTGGCAACTGCCATGGCGCAGGTGATGGGTTATTGGAAGTATCCCAGTCAACTACAAGCAGATATTCCTGGCTATACCACAGGTACTTATAACATCAACGTACCCGGCATCAACAAAGATACCGATGGCACCTACGACTGGGACAATATTCTGCCACAATACAACTCAGGAAATTTCAATGATGACCAAGCCAATGCCGTTGCCAAACTCATGTATCATTGTGGAGTAGCAGTACAGATGAACTATGGCCCATCATCTGGTGCTTTTGTCAATCCGGAACGTCTGTCTAAATATTTTGGTTATGACCAAGACTTCATGGCGCTTGTTTATCGCGAATCATTCTCCATGCAAGAATGGAATACGTTGATTGACAATGAACTCATAGCCAAAAGACCTGTTCTCTACAGCGGACAATCGTCAAGTGGTGGACACCAGTTTGTCTGCGATGGTTCTGACGGAAAAGGTCTGTACCACATCAATTGGGGATGGGGCGGCTATCAAGATGGTTATTTCGACATCACGATCCTCAATCCCGCGAAGGGCGGCATCGGTTCGGGTAATGCACCCGATGGTTATAACCAACGTAGCGATATGATTATAGGTATCATGCCCGATAATGGTCAAGAGGATATACCACTGGTAACACTCAAGCCGATATATGCCACGGGTATCAGTACTGATACTAAGATCACGATAACCCAAGACACACGAACAAGTGCTACCGACAACTTCAAAATTGAATTCTATAACTACTTCACCAACAGAGCTCCGAAAAAATTCTCTGGCTATTGCGGTTGGGGAATTAAAGCTGCTGACGGCAGTATGAAGCTGATTACTAACACAAGAATGGTTCAGAATCTCCAACAAAACTACTGGTTCCCCAATACCTATAAAATAGACTACGCTTTCCCTGTAGGTGTTACCACCATTTACCCTGTGTATAGTGAAGACAATATCACTTGGAAGGAAGCAGGATTGGAGAGCATGGGCTACTATACGGTAGAGGCTACAGAAACCAGCCTCAAGCAGTTATATCCTTTGACCGCCGAGGTAATCGTAGAAAGCGAATTGCTATCAGGCAAGAGCAATACCATTAAGTTGGATGTTAGCAACGCAACAGACAATGATGTATTCAGTATGCTCAGTGTCTATACCAGCACAGATCAGACCTGTCCTGAAGACGGTGTTAATGTCTATGTAAGCGTACCAGCTAAAGGCAAGTCAATACGTGAGGTGGCTATCCCAGTACCTGCTGAGGAATTCTACCTTTGGGTAAAAGATGTAAATTCTGGTACCGAACTGGTCAGTGCCAAGAAGTTTACTGCAACACCCTCTGGGATTCCACAACTCGAATTGGTACAAGTTGTAACCAATGCCAGCAATGAGTTTGAAACAGAGGATGCCTATTACAACAATGACAGAGTAAAAGCTCCAAAAGTGAAAGACGACAAGCTGGTGGTTCGGTACGATATCAAGAACAACGGCGGACTATCCTCTGGCACCTGGAATATTAGTGGTTTTAGTGCTAAAGAATTCACATGGGGTGGTACGAACTCAAACACGATTGTGTTCCCTGGTAACGGTACCATCACCCAACTGACAGCAACATACACACCAGATGCAGTAGGTTGCAAAACCATTTATGTACAACTTGACCGCATCAACGATTACGATAACACAGGCAGCATGGTAGAATATAAAGTCACCACATCACTACCAGATTGGCAACTCCCTATTATTGACATGCCTGGTTACGCTTACCAATTAGATCCTTCTGTTGTCGTAGCCTATGTGGCTGGCGCCGAAGGTGGCACGGGCATTGGCAAGGTGGATATCAGCAAAACCTATATCCGCGGTGACCATGGTCAAATCAACATCACGACAGACCGCAACAAGACTGTCAATATATACAAACTAAACGGACAGAAGGTGACTGAAGTTAAAGCAACAGCAGGACAACCTGTCAGCATTCCCGTTGCAGCAGGCATCTATGTGGTAGATGGCACGAAAGTTGCTGTGAAATAAGCATGGATATAGAACAAGGCATTTTTAACCGTACAGAGCGACTGGTGGGTGAAGACATCCTCCAGTCGCTTCAATCTAAACGTGTCATCGTCTTCGGTGTTGGCGGCGTGGGCAGTTGGTGTGTAGAAGCATTGGCGCGTTCTGGCGTACGCCATATCACCATTGTTGATTCTGACAAAGTGGCTATCAGCAATGTCAATCGTCAACTCATGGCTACTACAAAAACCGTGGGACGTGTCAAGGTGGATGCACTCAAAGAACATCTTCTCGACATCAACCCTCATGCAGATATCACTGCCCTGCAGATGATATTCGACGAAACGACTGCCGAGAGTTTCCATCTTGAGGACTACGACTATATAGTAGATGCTATCGACAGCCTTCGCGACAAACTGTTGCTCATCGAGTGTGCATGTCGCACCAAGGCAAAATTCTTCTCGTCGATGGGGGCTGCACTGAAGATGGACCCTACCAAGATAGAGGTGGCTGAGTTTTGGAAAGTCAAAGGTTGTCCGTTGGGAGCTGCCCTACGCCACAAATTCCGCAGTCTGAAACGGCGCCCTGCGCGTAAGTTTCTATGTGTGTTTAGTCAGGAGTTACTGCCCAACTTAGGTCCCGACAACTCCGTAGATGCTGCCTTTGCGCAAACCGGCACACAGGAAGGCAATCCCGAACTGGCACATCACGATTGGAATGCGCGGAAAGCGCAAATCAACGGATCGTTACTCCACATCACCGGCATATTCGGCTTTACCCTGGCGGGACTCATCCTCAAAGACATCTACAACAAAAACAAGGAATAATCACACTATCAAACTTGCCATCGGCAAACCGAAGATACAAAAAAAATAGTTTTCTGTTTTTTTCGACCACACGACCACAAACACGCATAACCTCATGACATTCAGGTTTTTGCTGGTGGTCGAAGCTTTTTCATCGACCACACATCGACCACAGAGAAACGATTGCAAAAAACCTGCTTACGATGCAAGTGAAAGTTCCTACTGTTTTACGTTTGTTTTACGTTAGCAGATAAGAACTGTTATACAATATTGCAGAAACTTTTATCAAACGTCGGATAATACCTTTATCCAATATTGGATAATACTCTTATCAAACATTGGAAAAGACTTATTTCAAACGTTGAAAAGACTTGTTTCCAACGTTTGACAACACTTTTGCCAAACGTTGGAAAACATTTTTGCCAAACGTTGGAAAACACTCTTACCAAACGTTGGGCAATACCTTTGCCAAAGGTTTGGAAATGTCTGACAATACGTATATTGGTCTGAAATGTAAAATTCAACAAATTTTGGCGGTGGTCGATGGGTGGTCGATAGAAACAGCTTCGACCACCACCTAAACTACTGTATGATAGCACGATGCACGCTTCGGTGGTCGAGTGGTCGAAATTTTCTGAAAACTAAAATTTTATGTGTGCCAAGGCAAAAGCTGCTACAAACGTGGAATGCATAGACAAAATCTACCGCAATAGAAGATTACCACACCCCAAGCGCATAGGCAGAACAGCTACAATTTAACCTAAAAAACTACATTATATTTGGCGGTTCGCCTAATTATTCGTAATTTCGCAGACAGAAACAATAGCAATAAGCAAATATGGATATAACAGAAAGATTCCTGAATTACGTGAAATTTGACACACAGTCGAGCGAAGAAAGCCAGACTGTGCCAAGTACAAGCAAACAACTGTTGTTTGCAGAATATCTGAAGAAAGAACTGGAACGCGAGGGGCTCAACGACGTGGAACTCGACGAGAAAGGTTATCTCTACGCCACGCTCAAGGGGAATATCAAAGAAGAGGTGCCCACCATCGGATTCATCTCACACTATGATACAAGCCCTGACTGCTCTGGTGCAGATATCAAACCACAAATTGTGCAAAACTATAATGGTACGGATATCCTGCTGTCGGAGGGTATCATATCCAGTCCGAAGAAATTTCCCGAACTGTTACAACACGTGGGCGAAGACCTCATTGTGACAGACGGACACACTCTGCTCGGTGCAGACGACAAGGCGGGTATTGCCGAAATCGTACAGGCCATGGTTTATCTGCAAGAACACAAAGAGATTAAGCACGGCAAGATCAGAGTGGCTTTCAACCCCGATGAAGAAATCGGTATGGGCGCCCATCACTTCGATGTAGAGAAGTTTGGATGCGAATGGGCATACACCATGGACGGTGGTGATGTGGGCGAATTGGAATTTGAAAACTTCAATGCCGCTTCTGCCAAAATCACAATCAAGGGAGTGAGCGTACACCCAGGATATGCAAAAGGCAAGATGATCAATGCCAATGCACTGGCTGCGGAGTTTGCCAAGATGTTGCCCGAAGACGAAACACCAGAAACCACCGAAGGCTATCAGGGCTTCTATCACCTGCTGGGCATTCAGTCGAATATAGAACTGGCAAAGCTGAACTATATCATTCGCGACCATGATCGCGAGAAGTTTGAAGACCGCAAACACTTCATCATGCAGTGTGCAGAGAAGATGAATGAAAAATACGGTGAGGGAACTGTAGAGGCTGTGGTTAGCGACCAGTATTACAACATGAAGGAGAAAATTGATCCACAGATGCACGTGATAGACCTCGTATTGCGTGCCATGCAAGATACTGGTGTGGCTCCAAAGGTCAGTCCGATACGCGGTGGTACCGACGGTGCACAGCTTTCGTTCAAAGGTCTGCCCTGCCCCAATATCTTCGCTGGTGGTGTGAATTTCCATGGACCATACGAGTTTGTATCAATACAGTCGATGGAGAAAGCCATGAATGTTATCGTGAAAATCTGCGAACTTACTGCTGGATATAACGACTAAGCATAAAGATAAACAGACCTGACAAGGTCTAAGAAAAATCGGAAACGATACCGATATCAAGCCTTGAGGATTGCCTCAAGGCTTTCTTTTTCGCCAACCACCCAGATGATATCGCCTTTCTGGAACTTGCGTTTGGGATGAATCTGAGAAAGGTTTTCCTTTCCTTCCTCCAATCCGACTACCATGCAGCTGTATTGTGAACGGATGCCACTCTCTTCAAGGGTCTTGCCAACAAAAGGACTTGAACCGGTGATGACCATCTGACGGAGCTTCATTTCGCGCTTCTCGAAATCAATATCATCGCCCAACACCTCACGCTTAATGGCTTCGCCCAACTGGCGGAGCTGATCGTCGTTGCCGATTACCTGTAGTCGGTCGCCAGGGAAGATGACATCGTTGCCATCGGGAATATTCAACCGATGACCGGCACGAAGAATACTGCTGACATGCACACCAAACTGCTGACCAAGTGCCAACTGACGAAGGGTCTTGCCCATCCAACGGGTGTTGAAGGGAATATCGAAGTCTGCCATGTGGACATCACGGTCGAGCAAATGCCCTTCATAAAGTGGGCGGCGACGACCATGCACTTGTGCCTCAATATCGCGAGAACGGAGGTTCTGAATGAAGAGGCGCTCCATCTGTATGCTTCCTTTCTTCAATCCGCGCGACAATACCATCAGTACAACCAATGCCAACGCTATGGAGATGATGATGGCATTCTTGAAACGACTCAGATAGTTGATGATATAGAAGACAAAAGCACAAGCCAATACCACACGAACGATGATGGTAAATATCAACGGGAAATGGTTGACCCAACTCTCTGCCCACAGTGCCTTAAACTCATCAGAGTGGTTTTTCTTAACCACCATTGCACGAAGGAAAGGCGAAATGATAAGCACGGCCAATATTCCGCAGATGGCATTGGCATACCAGTGAAGTTCGTATGAGGGGAAAAAGCTGCGCACAAATGGCAAGAAGAAGGTGAACATCAACACGATGGCAGCAATGGAAAGGATGCTGTAGATAACCGTATTGCGGAGCATCTGTATCAATAGACTCTTCCATTTGTTTTCTGCAGAGGGTGTCTGCGGATGAGATATCGTGATGTGGTTGAGTGCCACTATCCATTTCTTAGGCAGATGGCGCTCCATGATATTGTAACAAGGTTCAGCCATGCGTATCATATATGGTGTCAGAAAGGTTGTGACAACTGATACTGCCACAACCACTGGATAGAGAAAATGGCCTATGACACCAAGCGACAAGCCCAACGATGCAATGATAAAGGCAAATTCACCTATCTGGGCCATAGAGAATCCACACTTCATGGCTGTCTTCAACGGATTGCCACTGATGAGATATCCCAACGAACCAAATACCGACTGACCGATAAGAATGGTCAATGTGATAGCGATGATGGGCCAGGCATAATCGACCAGCACCTGCGGTTCGACCAACATACCCACCGACACGAAGAAAATAGCTCCGAAGAGATTTTTCACTGGTTCGACCAAACGCACGATTTTGTCGGCTTCGACCGTCTCGGCAAGAATACTACCCATGACAAATGCACCAAATGCACTGCTAAAGCCGACCTTGGTGGAAAATACTGCCATGAAACAACAGAGACCAAGCGCCACGATGAGTAGCGTCTCTTCATTCATCAATCGGCGCGTGGCACGAAGGAAGGCAGGGATAAAAAAGATGCCGACCACAAACCAAAGCACCAAGAAGAAGCCGATACGCAATACACTCTCGACCATCTGACCACCATCGGGACTGCTACCACTGGCTATGGCAGACAGCATCACCATCATCACAATGGCAAGCACATCTTCCAGTATCAGCACACTCATCACCATTCCTGCAAATCGCTGTTGGCGAAGTCCCATGTCATCGAATGCCTTATATATGATAGTGGTGGACGACATAGCCAACATACCGCCAAGGAAGATGGAGTCCATGTGGGTCCAACCGAATGCCTTGCCCACTACAACTCCTGCCATCATCATACAGAAGATGATGGTACAGGCGGCTATGACAGGAGCCATGCCCATCTTCACGATCTTCTTGAAAGAAAAATCGAGACCCAGGGAAAACAAAAGAAAGATCACACCGATATCTGCCCACATCTGCACATTGGCACGATCCATCACCGACATGGTATAGGGCATCTGCGGTGAAACTAAGAATCCTGCTACGATATATCCAAGGACAAGAGGCTGTTTCAGTCGCTTGAAGATAAGCGTGACAAATGCTGCCACCACAAGGATGAGGGCAAGGTCTTTGACGAGTGCGGGAAGTTCTGCCATAGATTTAGTACCATTGTACTGCGTTGGAATAGCTGCTGCGCTTATCGTATTTCAGCGCATCGGTCAAGGTTGCTGCATTGCATCGGAACGAGAAATTGTAGCTCGTATAGGGTGCCAGCACCACCGAGCACGACATATTAAAGCAATGGAGGTCGCGCGACAGTGACGCAGTGGTCATTGAAATCTTATGGTTCTCAAAGTCATAACCAGAAGAGAAAGAGATGTTCCAACCATCGGAAATGCGAAGGTTACCGCTGACATTGAGGTTCTGGGTGAACTTATAAGGATAGCGCATCGAATCGTAATTGAACTTGCCACTGGTGTTTTCTCTCATGGTGACACCATAACCCAAACTGAGCGACCAAGGAAGATTGAAAGCCATATAACCGTCTTCGTCGGTCTCTGCCTTGCCGGCATTATCCTTACGGGCACCATGTTTTCCACGTTCCATATCCTCATCGACATTGGTTTCAACACCTGTATCGTAGTCGTCATCACGATTAGCACGACTGTCGCGGTCGTTCTTACGCTTAGGACGTTCGCCCTTCAACCACTTGATGAGGTCGCTCACTTTCTTGTTATCAAGCGTATAAGAGAGGTTTTGCGACATGCCCTGGAAACGACCGAAGCGGCCCTTACTATATTCGGTATGGGTTCCGATGTAAGGACGGGCACCTACGGAATCGGCTTCATAAGCATAAGTGGCAAATACCGCATTGATATTCAACGTATAACTCTTGGTGAGTTTCAAACGTAAACGTGTAGAGAGGTCACTCCATGGACGTTCCTCTGCTGCCATGTTATACGACATAGAGGCTCCCAATTCATCGATGATACTGATTTTCTTCACACCCGTAGAGTCGGCATCGCTCTTCACTTTCATCTCGATATTGTTGGACAAATCCATCGAGATACTACCAGTTTTGCCACGACCTGGCACACCATAGAGTGATCCCTCATAGGGTGAATACTCTACAAGCGACACATTGCCATCGGCATCGGTCTTCTGATAGGTCTTGTAGAATCCATAGCGCGACGCACTGAAGTCTGGTGCATAGTTGAAGCTGACAGATGGTGTTACCACGTGGCGAACCGCCATGATCTTGTCGCCGAATACTTTACGACTGGGGATATACATACCATAGAGCTTGGTAGATGCCGAAACGCTGAAAGCCCAGTTATATACATTATAGAATCCCTGCAAGGTATCGCGCTTCACTGTCTGTGTGGCTTCGTCCCACGAAAGTTCCTGCTTCTGCGTGTACATACGGTCGGTGAAGGTCAACGACGGATTGATATTCAGATAGCCAAACAATGTAAAATTGCCGCTAATGGGGATGCTATGCTGCATACCGTTGCGCCAATCGCGTGTCAAGCTGGAGTGCATCAAACGGTCTTCCTTGGTACTGATGCTATTGCTCAACTGTCCGGTATAGCTCATAGAGATCTTCTCATACCAGCGTTCCTTACCTACAGCATGACGGCGTTTGAAAGGATAGAAGCGCGAAATAGAGATGTTGAGGTCGGGTAATGTCAGGGCGATAGTCGAGTCACGCATGTTCTGGTTGAGGTTGAACGTTGAGCTCAAGCTCATGCCGATACTGGAGAATGTGGTACTCCATGATACCGAGCTGGTACGTGTAGATTGTGTCATTGCCTGCGGATTGTACATCGAAGTGAGGTTGTTGCGCTCATAGCTCGATGTGGCAAAGTTGACACTGGCAGACAAAGAACTATAGGGATTAGCTTTGCTGTCTTGACGGTGACTCCATTGCACCTTGAAACTGGTGGCTTTGGTATAGTCGGGCATATTCTTTTCGCCATTCACCGTATTCTGGTAACTGGCAAAAAACGAACCGCTGTACTTATAGCGTTTGCGATAGTTGGAGGCTGCAGAGAGTCCCCACGATCCTTTGGTATAGATTTCACCCAACAGTTTCAAGTCCATCTTGTCGTTGATGGCAAAATAGTAACCACCATCACGGAGGTAGAAACCGCGCGATGTTTCATCACCATAGGTAGGCATGATAAAACCAGAAGAATAACTCTTACTGAAAGGGAAGAAACCATAAGGTATGGCAAATGGCAATGGCACATCTGCTACTACCAAATAAGCAGGACCGAACACGACATCCTTACCTGGGCGCATCTTGGCACGTGACAAGGCTATATAGAAATCGGGATGATCTTTGTCGCAGGTGGTATAACGACCGTGTTGCAAATAAATCTCACCATTGGCTCCACGCTTAGCCAGTTGGGCAGTCATATAGCCATCATCCTGCTGGGTATATACATCGCTGATGAGTCCCTTTTTGGTCTTGAAATTAAAAGCTATAGTGTCGTTCTCATAAGTGTCACTACCCATCTTGAATATTGGTGTACCGAATTTCTTACCGAGAGAGTCGAGCGAACCTGTAGCATGTACCAAACTGGAATCGAGTTGCATGAAGATTTGATCACTCTGCAAATCCATATCCTGATATTTCACATGGGACTGGCCATACAGATGGGCTAAACCTGAAGCACCTTCATAGGTCATAGAGTCTTCAGCAGTATATTCCACTGGAGCATCAATACCATTCTTACGCTGACGATTGATAGAGTCGGCACGCAAAGAGTCGTCAATAGCTTTGTTGTGCATCCAGATGGCTTTTTGCAATGAATCCATCTTTGCGGTATCAGCAAGAACCTGTGTTGTGGTATCAATTACAGTACTGTCGGACTTGGCACTATGGGGCAACAACTGCGTATTGACCGTCTGCCCTTTACCCACAGAATCAGACACATCAGTATTGGCCGCTCCAAGTATAGGAAAGGTCAAACGAGGCATTTCCGCCATTACAAATGTAATGACGAAAAAGAGCAATATGATGAGCATATTTTTTCTCACGGCTGCAAAGGTACAAAGAAAAAATGAATTCACTTACACATCGGCAGATGTTTAACGTAAATTTTTGTAATACTCATATAGACAACATATAAAATACCCACCGCGACACAACATCATATCGATATCGATTTGAACTGCTTCACAAAGATAACAATATAAAAAGCGCGCCATGACACAACGTCATGACGCGCTCTTGATATCGGATATTCGTACGATGTACGATTACTGCGTACGATTTATTCCTCGTCGAGAAGAATCTTCATCATCTCACAGGCAGCCTTGGCTACAGATGTACCAGGACCGAAGATGGCGGCAACACCGGCTTTATAGAGGAAGTCGTAGTCCTGTGCGGGAATCACACCACCGGCAATAACCATGATGTCTTCACGTCCAAGTTTCTTCAATTCCTCAATCAGCTGAGGTATCAAGGTCTTGTGACCTGCGGCGAGTGACGATGCACCAACAATATGTACGTCGTTCTCAACTGCCTCACGTGCAGCCTCGGCAGGTGTTTGGAACAATGGTCCCATATCCACGTCGAAACCACAGTCGGCATAACCGGTGGCTACTACCTTTGCACCACGGTCGTGACCGTCTTGACCCATCTTCGCAACGAAGATACGGGGACGGCGACCTTCCTTCTTCGCAAACTTCTCGGTCAACTCGCAGGCTTTCTCAAAGTCGGAGTCGTTCTTGCTTTCTGAACTATACACGCCTGAAATGGTTCTGATTACTGCTTTATAACGACCTACGATTTCTTCGCAGGCATCACTGATCTCACCAAGAGTACAACGCAACTGAGCTGCTTTCACTGCCAAATCGAGTAAGTTGTTCTCGCTCTTGCGGCCTTCCTTGAAATCGCGAACGCACTCGGTAATTGCCTTGAGGGCTGCCTGACAAGCGGCTTCATCACGTGAAGCGCGTACCTCTGCCAAGCACTCTTCCTGCTGTTTGCGTACTGCTGTATTATCAACCTCGAGGATATCGATAGGATCTTCATGATCGAGACGATACTTGTTGGTACCAACAATGGTCTGTACACCAGAGTCGATACGTGCCTGAGTGCGGGCAGCTGCCTCTTCAATACGCATCTTAGGCAGACCAGTTTCAATAGCCTTTGCCATACCACCAAGTTTCTCGATTTCCTGAATATGCTCCCAAGCCTTATGAACGAGCTCGTTGGTCAGGGTCTCTACATAGTATGAACCTGCCCATGGGTCAATCTGCTTGCAGACTTTAGTCTCGTTCTGAATATAGATCTGGGTATTACGAGCAATACGAGCTGAGAAGTCAGTAGGCAGGGCAATAGCCTCGTCAAGAGCATTGGTGTGGAGCGACTGAGTATGACCCAATACAGCTGCCATAGCCTCAATACAGGTACGGCCTACATTGTTGAAAGGATCCTGCTCGGTCAGCGACCAACCAGAAGTCTGAGAGTGGGTACGCAGAGCGAGTGACTTTGGATTCTTAGCACCGAAGCTCTTCACAATCTTAGCCCACAACAGACGACCTGCACGCATCTTGGCAATCTCCATGAAGTGATTCATACCGATAGCCCAGAAGAACGACAGACGGGGTGCGAAAGCATCCACATCAATACCTGCATTAACACCAGTACGCAGATAGTCGATACCGTCGGCAAGTGTATATGCCAATTCGATGTCGGCAGTAGCACCAGCTTCCTGCATGTGGTAACCTGAGATAGAGATACTGTTGAACTTAGGCATCTTCTGTGAGGTAAACTCGAAGATGTCGGCAATAATCTTCATTGAGAATGCAGGTGGATAAATATAGGTATTACGCACCATGAACTCTTTCAGGATATCGTTCTGAATAGTTCCTGCCATCTCTTCCAGCTTAGCACCCTGCTCCAGGCCTGCTACGATATAGAAAGCCAAAATAGGAAGCACAGCTCCGTTCATGGTCATCGAGACAGACATCTTGTTCAAGGGAATACCTGAGAAGAGCACCTTCATGTTCTCTTCATTACAGATAGATACACCTGCTTTACCAACGTCGCCAACTACGCGAGCGTTGTCGGGGTCATAACCACGGTGGGTGGGCAAGTCGAAGGCTACAGACAGACCTTTCTGACCACTGGCGAGGTTACGACGGTAGAATGCATTCGACTCCTCTGCAGTAGAGAATCCGGCATACTGACGGATAGTCCATGGGCGGAATGGATACATCATACTATACGGACCGCGTAGATATGGAGGGATACCTGCTGTGAAGTCGAGGTGCTCCATGCCTTCAAGGTCTTCTTTGGTATATACGGGACGAACCTCAATGTGCTCTGGTGTCTTCCAGTTAGGCACGATGTGGTTCTCTTTCAGCCAGGCTGCGCCATCGGTGGCGTGGATGCCGGCATAAATATCAATATTCTTGAAATCTTTTCTCATAACTTTAGATGCCTAACTTTTGATTGTACTCTTTCAAAGTCTCAAGCACGTTGCAACGAACGTGTACGAAGTTCTCAATACCAGCGGCCTTCAGGTCGTCCATGCATGCAGGAGCTCCTGCCACTACAAACATGGCACGTCCGTCCAAATACTTGAATGCTGGGATGGCATACTCTGCATATTCATCGTCTGACGAACAGAGAACTACGATATCTGCACCAGCCTTAAGTGCAGCATCAACGCCTTCCTCTACGGTCTTGAAGCCGAGATTGTCGATAACTTTATAACCGGCACAAGCCAAGAAGTTGCAAGAGAACTGTGCACGAGCCTGACGCATAGCCAAATTACCAATGGTCAACATAAACGCAGTAGGTGTCTTGGCCTCTTCAGTATGGATGCGGAGATTCTCGAAGTCGGCAGCCAAACGAGTGGTTTCGAGCTTCTTGAAAGGAGTTTCTTCTGCCTTTCCACAACCACATGCACAAGGTCCGATGGCGCGTTTGCCTTCGCTCTTCTCTGTGAAGTTGGGGAACTGGTTTGTTCCGAGAAGAAACTCTTTGCGTTTAGCAGCATCGCCGTGACGCTTCACATTGGTAGCATTGATATCATCCTGTACGGTGCCATTCTTAACAGCAGCGAGGAATCCGCCTTCTTCTTCCACTTTGAGGAAAATCTTCCAAGCCTCCTGAGCCAACGCATCAGTGAGGTGTTCGATATAGTAAGAACCGGCAGAAGGATCGACGATACGATCGAAATGGCTCTCTTCCTTGATGAGCAACTGCTGGTTGCGAGCAATGCGCTCTGAGAAATCGGTTGGCTTCTCATATACTACGTCAAACGGAGTTACGACGAGTGAATGAACACCGCCAAGGGCAGCACTCATTGCCTCTGTCTGTGAGCGGAGCAGGTTAACATAGCTGTCAAACACAGTTTGGTTGTAAGTAGAAGTAGAAGCGTTGATTACCATCTTGCAAGAGCAGTCGCACTTAGGCTCGTACTGTTTTACAATTTGGGCCCACAACAGACGAGCTGCGCGGAACTTGGCAATTTCCATGAAATAGTTTTCAGAAACGCCCATATAGAACTTGATGCTCTTGGCTGCAAGATCTACATCTACGCCGGCATCCACCAACTGCTGCAGATACTCATTACCCCAAGCAAGGGCATAGCCGAGTTCCTGTACGATATATGCACCGGCATTGTTCAGCGTGTCGGTGTGTACCATAACGCAACGCAGATTGGGATATTCCTTGAAAGCCTCAACCACCTGAGGGAGTTTGGCAAGTACCTTGCTGGTATCCTTACCCTTTTGGATCATCTTGTCTATGGGATCGAAACCTACACCACCCACGATTTTTTCCTTATCATAGCCTTCCTTCTCGAAGTAAGCCTTCAGAATTTCTGCCAGTTCAAGAACATGACATGGGCATGTACGATAGCTGACCTCTACAATATCCAAACGGATATCTTTCAGTAACTTGTCGATAAAATCGGCACTAACAAGATCACCGTCAAAACGGAATCCGATAGAGTTTACACCCTTCATCAGAATGTCGAGTGCCTTTTTGTTGGCCTCTACAGGATCGGTAACGACGATGTTCTGTCGAACATACCATTCGTTAGAGTCTTTTTTATTTCCACGAACGAATGGGAACTCACCGGGAAGTGCATCTGGAGTTTTCAAGTTTGCAAGATCTTCACGGCGGTAGAAGGGTTGTACGTTGAAACCCTCATTGGTTCTCCACACGAGTCGTTTCTGGAAGTCAGCACCTTTCAGATCGACTTCAATCTTGTCCAGCCACTCTTGTGTGGTTGGCGCCTGAAACTCGGTGAAGAGTTTTTCTTTGTTAGCCATAGTTTGAATGATTATGTAAGTTGTTTCGTTGTAGTCAAATTCGGTTATGCACACATATATTGCGGCCTACAAAGTTACAAATAATTTTTGAACCGCCGAAAGATTTAATAATATTTTGATATTTATAAAAAAAAGATGCACAAAAATTATGCCATTGCGCAATTTTTGGCTACCTTTGCATGCTGTAAGAAAAAGCATGTTATGGAAGCATTTCAATGGTTAAAAGATTTATTTACCACAACTGATTCTGTAGCGCATATTGCGCTACTGTATGCCGTGGTGATTGCCACTGGTGTATATTTGGGAAAAATCAAGATTGGAGGCATCTCGCTGGGTGTCACCTTTGTGTTGTTTGCTGGCATTGTGGCTGGCCACATTGGATTTACTGCCCCACTTCCCATCTTGACATTTATTCAAGACTTCGGTCTTATACTGTTTGTCTTCATGATAGGACTACAGGTTGGACCTGGTTTCTTTGAGAGTTTTGGTACTACAGGCATCAAGCTGAACGGATTGGCCATAACGACTATCCTACTCAACATTCTTGTGATGTTTGCCTGCTACTTCATCTTCTTCGACACATCCAACGTCTGCAACCTACCAATGATGGTAGGTACGCTCTATGGTGCTGTGACCAACACACCAGGACTTGGTGCTGCCAACGAAGCATTGGGTTCGGTATTTACCGACAATGCACCACAGATAGCATCGGCTTACGCTTGTGCTTATCCACTCGGTGTATTGGGTATTATTGGTGCCACTATATTAATAAGGTATATATGCAAGGTTCGCTTGGAGAAAGAAGAAGACGAACTCAACGAGCATGAAGGTGTGAAAGCCAATCAGAAGCCTCACAAGATGCACCTTGAAGTGACCAACACTTACCTTGAAGGAAAAACGATGTTACAGGTTCACGACTTTTTGAACCGCGACTTTGTATGTTCACGTATTCTGCACGAAGGTCACGTGAGCATTCCAAACCGCAACACCGTATTCCACAAAGGTGACCAACTCTATATTGTATGTACAGAAGCTGATGCCGAGGCTATCATCGCCTTTATCGGTCCAGTGATACAGGTCAACTGGGAACAACAGGACCAACCTTTCGTATCAAAGCGTGTCTTGGTAACCAACCCCAAGATGAACGGAAAATCGCTGGCATCGTTGCATTTCTCAAGTGTACATGGTGTCAATGTAACCCGTATCACCCGTCAGGGCATGGATATCTTTGCCTCCAGCAGTCTGCCTCTTCAAGTGGGTGACCGCATTATGGTAGTAGGTCCTGAAGACGCTGTTGACCGTGTAGCCAACGAGATGGGTAACTCTATCCGTCGCCTTGATGCCCCAAATATTGCAACGATATTCGTGGGCATCATCATCGGTATTATCTTCGGTTCACTGCCCGTAGCATTCCCAGGAATGCCTGTTCCAATGAAGCTCGGTATTGCAGGTGGTCCGCTGATTATCGCAATTCTTATCGGACGTTATGGTTATAAAGTAAAATTGGTAACCTATACAACGACATCGGCCAATATGATGTTGCGCGAAATCGGTCTGGTACTCTTCTTAGCAAGTGTGGGTATCAAGGCAGGAGCCAACTTCTTTGAGACTGTTGTAGAAGGTGACGGTCTGCTCTATGTAATGACCGGTTTCCTCATAACCATCATTCCAATCCTCATCGTAGGTCCTATAGCTCGTCTTTATTTCAAATTCAACTATTTCACCATCGCAGGAATGATTGCCGGTACATATACCGACCCACCCGCATTGGCATACGCCAATTCAATCTGTACTCGCGAAGCCCCTGCTGTAGGTTACTCAACAGTTTATCCGCTGTCGATGTTCCTTCGCATCTTCACGGCCCAAATCATCGTGCTGTTCTTCTGCGGATAACAGCCGATAATACATATAATACGAAAAACTTACATAATTATACATTACATTACTAACATGACAAAATTCGGATTTCTGTTAAGCGCTATGTTGCTGGCAGGCACTTCCGCCATGCATGCCCAAATGGATGCAAGCATCAAGCTGAACGAAGTGATGACCAACAACCGCGCCAGCCTGCAGGACGAATACGGACAGCGTGAAGCATGGGTTGAGATAGAGAATATCTCCCACTCAACCTATAATATCCGTGGTATGTATATCACCACTGACCGCTCCGTTCTCCGGCGTTCTATGAGCGTGCCCGAACGCATCAAGCGCATGAGCATCATCCCCAACGGAGAATTGCGCACAAACTTGAGTGGTCGTCAGCACCTTGTACTCTTTCTCAACAGTCAGCCCCATTTGGGTTCACTGCATCTGACAACACCTGTTGACTCTACAAAGTCATTGTGGATTGCACTCTACAACGGTAATGCCACACAATTGATTGACTCAGTCACCGTACCGGTACTGAAAGCCGATCAATCGTATGCTCGTATAGCCAACAACGGCACAGCCGCCGACTGGGAAGTAAAATCAGCCGACCGTGTTACTCCAGGTATATCCAACATCACTACTGTTAGCGAATCAAAGGTTGACAAGTTTAAACGCGAAGACCCCCATGGATTTGCCATTACCATCATGGCAATGGGTATTGTATTCATTTGCTTAGCCCTGCTTTGGATTGTATTCTCCTTGTTCGGTCTGCTTATGAAGCATCTTGAAACAGCGAAGAAGGTGGCAAACAAACAACCACTCAAACCAATCACCAAAACTGTTGCGACAGCAATGGAGGTTAGCCGCATCACTGGTAACGTATTGCAAGATGGTCTGAAAACAAAAGGTATCGACCGTGAAATATATATGGCGGTCATCGGTATGGCCCTCAGTCAATATGAGGATGATGTTCACGACGTAGAAAGCGGTGTGATTACCATCCAGCCGAAACCAACCCGTTGGGACGACGAATATTCACAAATGACACATTTCCACGATCCCGTTGTTCCCTCCGACCATGCAGCTCCCCAAATTCCCACAACCACTAATAACGCATTATAACAATGAAGAAATATCAGTATAAAGTACAAGGTGTTGACTACGATGTAGAAATCGAGGAAGTAGAAGGCAACATCGCCAAAGTAAACGTAAACGGAATTCCGTTTGAAGTAGAGCTCCAGCAGCCTATCAATGCAGCTAAGCATCCTACTATTGTGAAGCCAAAGGTTGCAGCTCCCGTTGCTCCTGCAGCCGCTGCACCAACAGCTAAGCCGGTTCAGGCTGCCGCTCCTGCCGCAGCAGGAAGTGGCAATGTAGTAAAGGCTCCACTGCCAGGCACCATCACTTCTATCAATGTGAAGGTCGGTGACACCGTAGCCATTGGCGATACACTTGTCGTGCTTGAAGCCATGAAGATGCAGAACAACATCGAGGCAGAATACGCAGGTACCGTAACCGCTATCAATGTCAATGTAAGTGATGTCGTAATGGAAGGCAGCGCACTGCTGACCATCGGTTAATCGATAAATAAAAAATGTGATAAACACGCAAGATTATGGATTTCTTACATTTCATAGCAGAAAACTTCAATGAGTTTCTGACCTACACTGGTTTTGCCAATGCTACGGCTGGAAACCTCATCATGATAGCAGTCGGAGCGCTTTTCATCTGGCTTGCCATCAAGAAGGACTTCGAGCCCCTATTGCTTGTTCCTATTGGATTAGGCATCATTCTGGGCAATATTCCCTTCCGTGCTGATGCCGGACTGGAGATTGGACTTTATGAAGACAACTCTGTGCTGAACATCTTCTATCAAGGTGTCCGCCAGGGATGGTACCCGCCACTTATCTTCCTTGGCATTGGTGCCATGACAGACTTCTCTGCCCTGTTGGCCAATCCTAAACTGATGCTCATTGGAGCCTCAGCACAGTTTGGTATCTTCGGTGCATATATGTTCGCTTTGCTATTGGGTTTCGAGCCAAACCAGGCTGCTGGTATTGCTATCATTGGTGGCGCCGATGGTCCTACTGCCATTTTCCTTTCATCAAAATTGTCTCCCAACCTCATGGGTGCCATTGCTGTTTGTGCTTACTCCTACATGGCTCTTGTTCCACTGATTCAGCCACCATTGATGCGTCTGCTTACCACCAAAAAGGAGCGCGTCATCAAGATGAAGCCAGCGCGTCAGGTAAGTCAGACCGAGCGTATTCTGTTCCCAATCGTTGGATTGCTTCTCACCACATTCCTCGTGCCTTCAGGCCTTCCTCTTTTGGGTATGCTCTTCTTCGGTAATCTGCTGAAAGAATCGGGCAAGACCACTCGTTTGGCAAAGACAGCTGGTGCTGCTCTGAACGACATCGTGGTAATGCTCCTTGGTTTGACCGTAGGTTGTTCTACTCAGGCATCAGAGTTCCTGACTATAAACACCATCTATATCTTCGCTATCGGTGCTGGTGCATTCATCATCGCCACTATGAGCGGTGTATGTTTCGTGAAGATTATGAACCTCTTCCTGCCAAAGGATAAGAAGTTGAATCCACTGATTGGAAACGCTGGTGTAAGTGCCGTACCTATGGCAGCACGTATTTCCAACAACCTCGGATTGGAATACGACCGTCACAACTTCCTTCTCATGCACGCCATGGGTCCGAATGTAGCCGGTGTAATCGGTTCGGCTGTTGCTGCCGGTACCCTGCTTGGTTTCCTTTCGTAGATAAGCAAAGACATGATATCATCAGCAGGATTTCTCTTTTGGGAAGTCCTGCTTTTGTTTTCCCGCGTGTCTTTCAGCCTCTATCAGTGGTTTAACAGGAAGGTTCATCATACTCCAAACGCGGGTATGATAGCATACATAAATTTCAGTTTTCAATTATTATCGGACACTCGAACACCACTTGAGTTTAAAACTTTGTATGACATAGCCTTACCGGTAGTGTTCGATGGCTTATTTCAGCGTTTGTCGAACATCGACCGAACCCCAACTAAAGCAAGTAGATGCTATATTCTCAGCAGACTAACAGCCTGAATGGTATATCCATCAAACAGATTCGTTATAAAAAAATTTGGTAGAACCAATTATTCATTTTACCTTTGCGGAAGTTTTCGAAAACACAATGGACAGACACAATACACAACAGGGGGCAGTCATGCCCAAACCACGCATTGCCATCATCGATCCTAATGCACTTGCAGCATTGGGGCTTCGCCATATTCTCCAAGACGTAATGCCTATCATGGAAGTAGATACCTACGGTACACTTACAGAACTGGAAGCCAATCGTCCTGATAGTTATTTCCACTATTTTGTAGATATCAGCGTGGTATTGCGCCATCGTTCGTTTTTCATGGAACGCCAGCGTAAAACTATCGTGCTGACGCTACAGAACGAAGAAGCATCAGGTTTATCAGGCTTTCATTCATTGTGTGTTAACCAACCAGAAGATCACCTTATCAAGCAATTGCTTGCGATGGAACAACATGCCCACAAGGGCGGACGCAACTTACCCAATATGCAGGGGGAATCAAATTCTCGAATATTGAGTGATCGTGAAATAGAGGTGATGATACTGATTGTAGAAGGTCACATCAACAAAGAGATTGCCGACCAACTACATATAGGTCTCTCTACCGTCATCACCCACCGCCGTAACATTATGGAGAAACTCAATATCAAGAGTGTCAGCGCACTCACCATCTATGCTGTGATGAACGGTTATGTGGATATCAACCGTATCTGATCGGCTATAGTTTTACACTTGAAATATCTACCAAGCCATTGACAATGGCATAAACAGTAAGTCCTGCAGGCGAATGAATCTGCAGTTTGCGAGCAATATTCCTTCGATGGGTAATGACCGTATTGACCGAGATACAGAGATGATCGGCGATTTCCTTGTTCGCCATGCCTTGAACCAATGAAACTATCACTTCCCGTTCACGGTCTGATAGCATGTCATTATTATCATTGCCGCTTTTATTGACCATCGTAGAGATATTTCGCGTCACCTTATCTTGCTTCAGTTGGTTTTCCAATCTGCGTATGGCAGGAGTAAAAATGTAGTCTTCCACGTTAGCGTGATTACGCAACCACTCTTCATTGTTATAGATGTCGTATAGCGCCGCCATGAGTTTATTGTTGGTTTTGCCGTCTGAAGGCAGATATTTAATCACCATCAGTTTAAGTTCTATCAGCACTCTGTCTGTCGATTCATGGTGTTTGGAGAAGGTATCAACATTATAGTTTTTCTTTGCCTCACCATTGAGCAATGCCTCCACATAAGGGAACAAAGTTTTTTCCTCATATCGCATATGACGTTGTATTTCTCTGGCATAGTCATCAAAGAACTTCATTATCAATTGTCCGAGGGCATTATCGCTGTCCAAACAGTCACCCAGTTTCTTGCGTATGGTTGGCAATTGATAGTCAAGAAAATAAGTATGACTCGCTTCCAGATAATGCAACAGTGTACGTACATCGAGCTGTGCATCGTCATTGAAGTCCGTATGTCCGTTAATAGTGTAATTGACCACAGCGAGAAAGGTATAAGTATCCACATTATTCTCCTCACACATCTCTTTTACAGTCTTATCTCCAAATCCGAGATGAATGCCAAAGCTCTCCAAGGTCTGCAATAGATGATAGTTATCGCGCATAAGCGTCACCATCTTATCGCTTGCTTCATACATTTTCAGAGTTTTCATTGTTGCTTACCTATATATATTAATACGCTGCAAAATTAGTCATTTTCAGACAAACCGACAATACTTTCCAACCACAATACCTATTTTTGGGTATCGTTCTGATTCTCCCATTCTTTCCATTCGCGCAATGCCTCCTGCCAGTCGGTCTGTTCTCCTTTGTCAAGTGCTTCTTGCTGGCGGGCTGCCTCATCGCGCGCTTTATCACGTGCCCGTTTGGCTTTCATCGCCTCAATGGTAGCATCATCAAGTATCTGAATAGCGCCACGACGCACTGCCTCGTGGAGTTCTTCCTCACCGAAAGCCTTTCCAGGCTCATTAAAGTCAGAGATATTAAATTCAAACTGCGTGCGCAAGTCGTGACGCACTTGTTTCTGTCCAGCTCTATTGCTTGCATTTTTCAGGCGAAGCAGTTTGGCTATCTGTTTGATTTCATCAGCCGAATATTTGTTTCTTCCCATTGTAACGTTTGATTTCAACGTGCAAAGTTATCAAAAAGAGCGCATTATACAAAACAAATAGAGCAAAAAGAAAATCTTTAAAACTATTTTATATCACCACGATTAAGTATCGCGGATAAAGCCTTCGTTACACTATTTCACATTTTTTGAGTATTGCATGCCTCATCAAAGCACCGTACCTTTGCAGCCGAAAAATAAACGATACAAGACGCAAAGACATGAACAAGAGACAATTTCTGATGATGGCAGCTGGCCTGTTGACCGCTACTTCCGCAATGGCCATCGGTTCACAAGACAACAACGATGCACTAATTCAGGATGCAACAACAAGCAATGAGACAGCGCCAAAAGCCGCTCAACCCCAAAAGAGTAACAGCAACGACTATGAAAAATGGCGCATCGGAAGCTACGGTGAGATGCTTGCCACCTTCAAAGATTACGGATTGAACCGCTTCTATGGCAATAGCGTAGGCAATACAAAGATCAACCACAACGAGATTTCCATTCCTCGCTTCATCCTTCAAGGCGAATATAAGATTACTCCCAAATGGATTCTTTCTGCCGAAATAGAATTCGAAGCAGGTGGAACAGGTTCTGCCGTAGAGATGGAAGCACAGTCAGGCAGTGAGAATGGCGAATATGAAACAGAAATGGAAAAAGGTGGCGAAGTTGCCCTCGAACAATTCCACATCACCCGACTCATCGCTCCACAATTCAATGTTCGCGTAGGACATCTCATCATTCCCGTAGGACTTACCAACGCCCATCACGAACCTTTGAACTTCTTTACAGCCGCACGACCAGAGGGTGCGACCACGATTATGGCTTCTACCTGGCACGAGACTGGTGTAGAACTATTCGGTACAGTAGGCAAAGGAGCTGCCACTTTCGATTATCAAGCACTGGTAACAGCAGGTCTGAACCCCAATGGTTTCGACTCATACAACTGGATACAAGGAGGGAAACAAGGATTTCTTGAAACCGACAATTTCACTGCTCCTGCCTATACGCTACGTCTGGATTGGCGCGGAATAGCCGGTTTGCGAGTCGGAGCATCTATGTTCTACAATCCCAAGGCAGGCAAAAACGCCGACAAACTCATTACCTATGCCAACATGGGCGACATCAACGTACTGGTCTACTCCTTTGATGCACAGTACAGCAACCGTTATGTAACCGCACGTGCCAACTACCTTTCTGGCAATATCACTGAGACCACAGGACTCACTGCCGCCAACAAATACTACTCCAACAAGTCGCCTTACAGTCGTATGGGACCTGTTGCCAAGCGCGCAGTAGATTGGAGCGCCGAAGTAGGTGTGAACCTCAAATCGTTTTTCCCCGGTGTATCCCACTTCCCCGTTATCTATCCTTTCGTGCACTACAACTATTATAACCCACAAGAGAAATGTGAATCAGGTTTGATTGCCGATAAGCGATGCCAAGTCAGCTTATGGAGTATCGGTGCCAACTGGCGTCCATTACCCAACTTGGTAGTCAAAGCCGACTACACCACTCGTCAGATAGGCACCTCCAAGATGTTTGGCACGAGCCAATACAATAGCGAAAACGAACTGCGTATCGGTGTGGCATACATGCTGTGGTTCGCTAAGAAATAACCAATAAGCAAATTATAAGCAACAAAACAATACAGACTCATGAAGAAAAAGTTTATTAAGTACGCACTGCTGATGGTATCAGTATGCACACTCTCCGCCACTGTTGTCAGCTGTGGCGATGACAAAAACGACGTCAACAATCCAATCATCGACCCCAGTCAGGCATCAGATCTTGACTACAGTTCTGCTTATGCCGAGCAATGGGCAAACTACATGGTAACTGTATCCAACCTGCTGAAAGAGGATGCCAACACCCTTTACAACCAATGGAACAATGGCTATGCCAACACCTTCAAGAACCATAACACCACAGAATATAAGTCAGCCATCGACTGTGTGGATCAGATTTTCGAAGGATGTATCGACATTGCAGGTGAGGTTGGCGACACCAAGATTGGCGACCCATACAGCAAATACACAGCTGGCAACAAGACCGAAGCACTCTATGCCGTAGAATCATGGTACAGCTGGCATTCTCGCGACGACTATCGCAACAACATCTACTCTATCCGCAATGCCTATTATGGTTCACGCGATGGTAGCATCAACAGCAATTCTTTGTCAGCACTACTCGCCAAGAAGAATGCTACACTCGATACCGAAGCCAAGGAGAAGATTGCCGCAGCAGCCGATGCCATCTATGCTATTACACAGCCATTCCGCAACAATATCAACACCACCGAAACTGTAGCTGCCATGAATGCCTGTGCCGACCTCGTAAACTTCATCGAACAGGAACTCAAACCTTATTTCGATGCCAACATCAACGACGATGCCACTCTTGATCCCATCGTCAAACAGTATGTTGATGCAGTAGTACTGCCTACCTACAAGGAATTGGCAGAAAAGAATGCAGCTCTCGACACCGCAGTTCGTGCTTTCAAGGCCAGTCCTTCAAATGCAAATTTCTCTGCTTGCGCTCAGGCATGGCTCGATGCTCGTGCTCCTTGGGAACAGAGTGAGGCCTTCCTCTTCGGTCCTGTTGATGAGCTTGGACTTGACCCCAACATGGACAGCTGGCCTCTCGACCAGTCACAGATTGTACAGATTCTGAAGTCGCAAGACTTCTCTAACCTCAACTGGAAAGAAGGCGAGAGCGACGACAAGATAGAATCAGCACAGAGCCTCCGCGGTTTCCACACACTGGAATTCCTCATCTTCAAAGATGGTAAAGCACGCACCGTGAAATAAAATTGCGAACACAAGAACCATATTATCCACACATGGCGAAGGCAGGAAAGTCACCATTTCCTCGCCTTCGCTATCGTGGCAAACAAAAAGAAACATACTAAACATGAATAAATGGCTGCATTTCCCTTTGCTGTTGACCGCTCTGGCCATGCTTGGTAGCTGCACCGACGATGAAAAACTCGATGTGACCGACATCGATGTGCCCACTGGCTACGAACTATCAGCAGGCACTTCCACCGGTTTCTATAGTTCATCGGTGGCCTACGACCAAGGCGCAAGATGGCTATCAGGGGCTTATAGTTCACGGTTCAGCTCTGGCGACCAACTCTACGACAATGTCAAATCTGCCAACGAGAATGGCTATGGCGGCGGTCTCGGCCCTGTCTATGCAGGCTACTCTTGTGGCAGTTGCCACCGTAATGCCGGTCGCACGGAACCAACCTATTGGACAAACTTCAAAAACGGAAGCGATGACGGATCCGGACAGTACGGTTTTACCTCCTCGCTGATCTACATCACTCGCCGCAACGGAACATTCTTTCCCAACTATGGCCGCGTCATTCACGACCAAGCCATCTATGGTGTGAAGCCTGAAGGCAAACTAAAAGTGACTATTGACTCGATGACATACTCCTTTCCAGACGGTGAAAAATACACGCTCTGCGTCCCTAAATGGCATATCACCGAATGGTATGCCGACAGTATCCGTCCTGAGGATCTCTTCTGCACCGTTCGTGTTCCGCTTCGCCACGTAGGTATGGGGCAGATGATGGCGCTCGACCCCAACGAAATAGAGGCATTGGCACGCAAGAGCAACTATCCCGAATGGGGCATCAGCGGTCGCTGCAACTACATCACCGAGCGTGGCGTGCGCCAACTGGGACTTTCCGGCAACAAGGCACAACATGTCGATTTGACCGTCGAACTGGGCTTTTCGAGCGATATGGGCCTCACCAACAGCCGTTATCCAGAGGAGATCTGTGAAGGACAATCACAGATGAAGGATGGTTCGATGATGGGATTGTCCTATCAACAACTGGACTGCACCACCGAACAGATGGAAGATGTCGATCTTTACATGCAGTCACTTGCTGTTCCTGCCCGTCGCAATGTCAACGATCCCGACGTCATTGAAGGTCAGAAACTCTTTTATCAGGCAGGCTGCCAACTGTGCCACGTCACTACGCTGCATACCAAAAAGCGCGGCACCACCTTGCTGGCAGGCACTACATTGCCTTGGCTTGGAGGACAAACCATACACCCCTACTCCGATTATCTACTCCACGACATGGGTTCAGAAATCATGGGCGTGGGTTTGAACGATAATTTTGTGAGTGGTCTGGCTCGTGGAAACGAATGGCGCACCACCCCGCTGTGGGGTATCGGTCTGCAGAAAAAGGTAAACGGACACACCTATTTCCTGCACGATGGCCGGGCTCGCAACTTCACCGAAGCCATTATGTGGCACGGCGGCGAGGGCGAAGCCTCCAAAAACAAGTTTAAGAACATGACCAAACAACAGCGCAACCAGCTGATACAATTCCTTTGGTCACTTTAATTCAAGCATCTTGTCAGACGTATCATCCAACAACAATCAGGTAAAAACCAACAAATACAACCAATGAAATACAACAGAATCATGGCCATCATTATGGTCTCTCTGCTCTCAGCAGGTGCTTTTGCCGAGACAGAAAAGATAGAAAACAACAGCGAATTTGCTGCCAACGCCAACACCGAGAGTGCCGACAACACCACTGGCAAAATGGATATGGAGAACGGCGTGCTGCCCATTGCCGACGACCGTGGCTTCACCCTTCAGTCTAAGGATGGCAATTTCGTGTTCAAGCCCTATATGTATGTGCAGAGTACGCTCAACATGAAATACTACGACGACGAGGGACTTGACAAAGCCTATAATCAAGATAACATTGCCAACAGTGGCTTTGCCATTCCCTATGCCATCATCGGTTTCACCGGTAAGGCATTCGGTAAGATCGATTACAACATCAGTATCAATGCCGCAGCATCGGGTGGCAATGTGTTGCAACAGGCATGGATTGACTATGCCGTTAGTCCTGCCTTGCGTTTCCGCGCTGGTAAATTCAAGACACCCTTCACACATGCCTACCTCACCACACTTGGCGAGACATTGTTTCCACAGGTTCCCACTTCGCTGACTGCAAGCAGCATCCTGCCCTACTCCCTCAATGCCGTCACCCCAAGCATAGGCACCGGATTCGACTTGGGCTTTGAGGTGCATGGCGTCATCAACAATAAGTTTGGCTATGAAGCAGGACTTTTCAACGGAACAGGGTCATCTGTCAACAGTGCCACCAAAGGTTTCAGCGACGACAACCATTTGCCTTCACTGCTCTACGCTGGTCGTTTGACCTATATGCCTAATGGTCCGATGCCCATGACACAGGGTAATGCCAAGATGCAACATCTCGACAAGATGCTTATCGGCATCAGCGCCAACTACAACAACGAGGCAGAAAACGAGAGTACCAACGACTTCCGCGCCGGTTTGGAGTTTGCCTGGCTGAAAAACAAATGGTATTTTGCTGCCGAAGCCTACTACATGCATGTTGGATTCACCGACCGTCAGAAGATAGACAAGACTTATGACTTCTGGGGAGGATATGCACAAGCAGGCTATTTCGTTGCTCCACAATGGCAATTGGGCGTGCGTTACGACTTCATGGACCGCAATGGTTCTTCAAAAGACGGTTTTCTCAACATGCCGGCAGCCGTGGTCAACTATTTTGTACCTAACACCAATCTGAAACTGTCTGCCATGTATCAGTATATCGGTCGTACCGGACATGCCACACAATTAGACCGCGACCTCGATGACCTCGGCATTGCGACCCATACCGCATGTATCATGATGCAATTTGCTTTTTAATGATGAAATATTTGTATAAGTCAATGAAAATCCGTATCTTCGCATTTGCTGCCATCGCTGTACTGCTGTTGGCAGCCTGCGACGACGGACGCATCTATAATGAGGTGGCTGTTGACACCACCGGACAATCAGCCCGACTCACGGCAACCATTACTGGTTTGGACCATTGGACCGATAATTACACCGTGTCACTGGCAGGCTTTGCCGAAGGCGATGACTATGCCAGCATCTCTAAAGCCGTTCGGGCCAATGCCGACGGACAGGTGAGCATGACGCTGAACAATATTCCCGACCAGGTGACGAGTGTTCGCCTCTGTGTGCTCGACCGTCTGCGCCGAAATGTAGTGACGTTTAGCGAAGTGGCAACCGAAGGTGTGCGCGACACCATCCGACTGGAGTTGGGCACCGTAGATGCCAGTATGCTCAATGCTATACAGCAGGGATACCTCAACACAACCTGTGCCAACTGCCACGGCGCAAGCAACCATGCCGCAGCAGGCCTCAACCTTACGGCAGGCAAATCGTATGCAGCACTGGTAGGTGTGGCATCCAGGAAAGTGGAAGGTCACCAACTCGTAGCGCCTGGCAATGCCGCAGAGAGTGTGCTACATATGGTGCTACACAACGAACATGTAGAGGGTATCTCTATGAACCACTTCGACCTTGTGTCGGAAAAGAACGCAGAACTTATCCTGCCCCTTATCGACAGTTGGATTGACGGAGGTGCAGAGCAATAACATCAAAGAAAGATATGAATAGACTGAACACGATACAATACGAAAAGGCACATGCCGACATCTTCTGTTTCGACAATGACACGGCAGTGAAAGAATACCATGCCATAATCCATGTCGATGATGCCACTATGGATTTTCCACAGCAGTTGCAAGCCATCATGGATGCCTATTCCACACTGGTAGAAAACACTTTGCATGGTGCACGCTGCATCTTCAAGCGCTATTTCCTAAGCGATTCTGCCAATCAGGAAGATGAAGTGGCTGCCGCAGATATGACCGATTGTGCCAAAAGTATCATCCAGCAGGCTCCGCTCGACGGCACCAAGGTGGCACTGTGGGTTTATCTGATGACCGACGTACAGACCGGAATAGGTCAAAGTGGCCTTTATGAGGTGCGCCACGGTGCTTACCGTCACCTTTGGAGCGGCAGTGCCCACAACATGGCAACCAACTCTGAATATCAGACTCGCCTGCTTTTCAACGAATACAACCTGCAGCTCATTGAGGAGGGATGCACGCTGAAGGACAACTGCATACGCACTTGGTTTTTTGTCAACGATGTGGATTTGAACTATGGCGGTGTGGTGCGTGCGAGAAACCAGTTCTTCTTCACCCAAGGACTTACTGCCAAGACCCACTTCATAGCCTCTACCGGCATTGGTGGCAGACAGGCAGACCCTAACGTGCTGACACAGTTGGACACCTATGCCGTGGCTGGTATTGAGAAAGAGCAAGTGGCATATCTCTATGCTCCTACCCACCTGAACCGCACCAGCGAGTATGGTGTGAGCTTTGAGCGAGGCACCATGGTCGATTATGGCGACCGCCGACAAGTGTTTATATCGGGCACTGCCAGTATCGACAACAAGGGGCAGATTGTCTATCCCAAGGACATTCGCCGTCAGACCCACCGCATGTGGGAGAATGTAGAAGCGCTGTTGGCTGAAGCCGACTGCACCATGGAGGACGTAGGCATGATGGTGGTCTATCTGCGCGACACTGCCGACTATGCTGTAGTCAGTCAGTTGTTTGCCGAACGCTTCCCTGGACATCCCTACGTGATAGTCCATGCACCAGTATGCCGACCGGGGTGGCTGATTGAAATGGAGTGCATGGCAGTGCGCAAGACCCTCCACCCGCAGTACAACCCATTCTGATAACATTGTAAAGTTTACGTTACAACATCCAAAGATGAAGCATCTCCGCATCGTTCTCACGCTGCTTATGACCATACTCATAGCCACCATGGCTGTTGCCACCTTCGTGGAGCAACGCCATGGGGCTTCGTATGCTGCCACACATGTCTATCACACCTCATGGTTCTTTGCGCTTTGGACATTGATGGCCTTGGGAGGCATGGCGGCTATATGGCGCATGCGCCTCTGGCGGCGACTGGGTGTGATGTTGCTTCATGCTGCGCTGTTGCTGATACTGGCAGGGACTGCCGCCTCATGGCTGACCAGTAGCGAGGGCACACTCCATTTGCGCAAAGGCCAACCGGCAGATTGCTACACCATCAAAGACTCACAGCTGTCGGCATCATTGCCTTTTCAGCAGATGACCCTACAAGGTTTCTCTGTAGTTTGCTATCCTGGTACAGAGGCGCCACAAGACTTTCAGAGCCAGGTAACCTACATTACGGCAGACCGTCAACACCATGAAGCCACCATCTCGATGAACCATATTCTTGAGGTGGAGGGCTATCGTTTCTACCAAACATCGTTTGACCCTGACCGTCAAGGTTCGGTACTTACAGTCAACTACGACCCATGGGGCACTCCCATCAGCTATGGCGGCTATGTATTACTGGCATTATCGATGGTCTGGTTGCTCATCGACCGGCGCGAAACATTCGGTCGCTTACTGCGGTCACCCCTGTTGCGCCAAGGTGCTACACTCATGCTGCTGATAGTTTGCTCCATGTCTGTACATGCCCGAAGTGTGCCTACTATCACGGCAGAACGAGCCAATCGGTTGGCTGAAATGCCGGTGGTCTATAACGACCGAATAGCACCACTCAACACGCTGGCACGCGATTTCCTACTTAAACTCTATGGGCGCACCTCCTATAAAGGACTTACTGCCGAACAAGTGTTATATGGTTGGATGCAGCGTCCTGAGACTTGGTCTGACGAACCAATGCTCTTGGTGAAAGACAGCAAGTTGCGCCAACAGTTGGGCATCGATGGTAAATATGCCCGCCTTGCCGATCTCTTCGACAATACAGGTCAGTATCGACTGCAACAACTCATTGCCATCGGTGGGGAAACTAAGGCTGTCAGAGAGCTCGACGAGAAAGTGGGCATCATACTGATGCTCACCGAAGGTGAACTGTTGCGCCCGGCAAGTGGTGTGGCTATCAATCAGCACCGCCTCGTGGCAGAGATATGTTACAACCGCATACCCTTTGTCAGTCTGCTGTTTATGACCAATCTCACCTTGGGCATATTGGCATTCTGCCTGTTGCTCATCCCTGCGTTTCGTTTCCGCCATTGCTTATGGCAAACGGTCTGCCTCTTGGGAGGACTATCGTGGTTGGTATTGGTGGCAGGCTATGCTTTGCGCTGGTACATCAGCGGTCGCATCCCCTTGGGCAACGGCTTTGAAACCATGCTTTTTCTCGCTCTTGCGCTGCAAACCGTCGGTGTGATGCTCCATCGCCGCCTATCTATTATCGTTCCGTTTGCCCTGCTGCTGTCGGGGTTCACCCTACTGGTAGCTCATCTGAGCGAGATGAATCCGCAGATTACATCACTCATGCCCGTACTCCAGTCGCCATTGCTCACCATCCACGTCAGCCTCGTCATGATGGCTTATGCACTCTTGGCTTTCACCATGATGAGTGGCATAGTGGCACTGATAGCCCATCATCGTGGCCATACCGGTCACGAGGAACTGCTCACCGTACTGTCTCAACTGATGCTATATCCGGCCGTTTTCCTGTTGGCAGGCGGCATATTCCTCGGTGCGGTATGGGCTAACGTGTCGTGGGGAAAGTATTGGAGCTGGGATCCGAAAGAGGTTTGGGCACTCATCACCCTGCTCGTTTATGCCATTCCACTACACCGCACCACTTTCTTTGCGCCCCATCGACCTGTGGCATACCATCTTTATATGCTCATCGCATTCTTCTCGGTGTTGATGACCTACTTCGGTGTCAACTATTTCCTTGGTGGCATGCACAGCTATGCATGACGCACGCACAGCCTACAAACAGCTTTCTGCCCCATCACTCTCCCTATGCTTTCGCAGAGTATCTATCTGCAGAAAGCCGCCACTTGGTTGCTCACGCCATCAAAATTCTATTTTCCACATCCTTTCACAAAGCCGCATAACACACAATTTATCATTACATTGCATCCGCTCGCAAGGTACATGGATCAGTAAAATCAATGAATTTGCTCAGCAATCTCAATGAATTTGGTGAGCAATTTCAATGAATTTGGTGAGGAAAACAATTTGATTTGCCGAGGAAAACAATTTGATTTGCCGAGGAAAACAATTTGATTTGCCGAGGAAAACAATTTGATTTGCCGAGCTATGGATATTACCTTTTGAACATCAATATGTTACACGGACAACAAAACTACGTTAGATAAATCATCAAAACATGGGCTGTGGCGGTCGCAAGAAATCAGAAAAGCCCAGCCATCACGGCTGGACTTTCAACAAACGAAATAAACTTACATCAAAATACTTATACATGTATAACTATGACTAAGAGCAACCACATAGTGGCCCTCTTGTGCTTTTTGGTCTTAATCAGTATTGTCGCACGGTCGCCCTTACATCGAGAGCGATGCGCATATTAACATCGAGGCAGGTCTTCTGACTTTGTTCCCACTCCAAACTCCTTCCCGCCATAAAGGGCAGTGGATTGTTTTGCTTGGAATGTGCTAAGGGAACTCACAGCTGCGGGACAGTAGGAGATTCTCACTCACATTCCCTTTTAAACGCTGTTATGCGTACCTTGACGTTGCAAAGATAGTATAATTCCACGGAACCACCAAACAAAACAACAAAAAAATACCACAGTTGCACAATGCTGGCAACTGTGGCAATTATGATAATAGTTTGCGTTACTATCTGATGGATGAGGGATTAGATTTCCCAACCGATGGCTGACGCACCAAGAACAGCAGCCGAAGCGCCATCGAGACCGCTCACCAAGAACTGGGCCTTACCCTTGAAAATGTTCATCACGTGGTTGTCATATGCTACTTTGATAGGATCCATGATGAGCTTACCGGCTTTCACCAGGCCACCAAAGAAGATGAATGCCTCAGGAGAAGAGAATGCAGCGAAGTCGGCACAGGCTTCACCAAGCATCGTACCAGTGAAGTCGAAAATCTCTTTAGCCAGTTCGTCACCCTTGCCTGCGGCAATGCTTACGTCGAGCGAAGTAATCTTTTCGGCATCCAGCTCGCGGAGCAATGAGGGACGATCGGTCTTCTCAAGCATCTCGCGGGCAGTGCGTGCCACACCTGTGGCAGAGCAATAAGCCTCCAAACATCCAGTGCGACCGCAACCGCAAAGGCGACCTTGAGCACCACGAACCATAGTGACGTGACCTAACTCACCGGCAAATCCATCGTGACCGTAGAGCAGCTGTCCATTGACAACCACACCCGAACCAACTCCGGTACCAAGGGTGATGACGATAAAATTCTTCATGCCGCGTGCCACACCATATACCATTTCACCCAATGCAGCAGCATTGGCATCGTTGGTCAAGCCAACAGGAACGCCGAGTGCATCGCTGAACATCTGTGCCAATGGCACAATACCATCGTGTGCCCATGGCAGATTGGGAGCAAACTCTATGGTTCCTCTATAGAAATTGCCGTTGGGTGCACCAATACCCATGGCTTTTATTTTCTCAATACCTCCTACTTGGTCAATGATAGGGAGAAGTGCTTCGACAGAAGCCTTAACAAAATCTTCTGCACAAGTATATCCGCCAGTCTTAATGGCTGTTTGAGTTTTAATGTCACCACGTGAATCTACGATTCCAAAGACAGAATTGGTGCCTCCGAGATCGAGTCCTATGACATATGGTTTGATGCCTTGCTGTTCACTCATAAGTTGATAAAATTGTATTTTAAGTTATTGATTTTCGAATTTCAAGTGGCAAAGTTATGAAAAAAACATTGAATAAACAAAGTTTTTTCCAAAGAAATGTACGAGATACACACATTCTTTGTATCTTTGCACTTGATATGCCGTTTCCAATACATATAAATATAGTCGATTTGGTATTCAAGGGAATGCTAATCGGCATGATTGCCTCAGCTCCTATGGGACCTGTAGGCGTACTCTGTGTGCAACGCACACTGAACAAAGGCCGATGGTATGGATTCATCACAGGAGTGGGTGCCGCAGTGAGCGACATCATCTATGCTGCCATCACTGGCTTTGGTATGGCTTTTGTCATGGACATCATCAATAACGACACGAATAAATTCTATCTGCAGATCATTGGCAGCATCATTCTACTGTCGTTTGGTATCTACACATGGAGATCAGACCCTACCAAAAACATCCATCAATCAGGTAAACAACGCGGATCGATGACACACAATGCCATCACGGCATTTCTCGTCACTTTCTCCAATCCGTTGATTATATTTCTATTCATGGGTCTCTTCGCACAATTTGCATTTGTCATTCCAAACAGACCATTTGAGATGATTGTCGGATTTGCAAGCATTGTGGGTGGGGCACTCGTCTGGTGGTATGGACTGACATGGCTGATAGACAAGGTGCGAGGCATCTTCGACTCCAGTGGCATACGCATCATTAATCAGATCATCGGTGCCATTGTCATCATCTTCTCCGTCATATTCCTCTTCGGAACATGTACTAACCTTTACCGCTTTTAGCACATAAGACAGATTATGCAAATAGCACAACAACTCAGAAAGACTAACATAGCAGAGTATCTGCTATATATGTGGCAGGTGGAAGACATTATCAGAGCATTCGACTGCTCGCTGAGCCGCATACGACGCGAATACATCGAGCGCTTCGACTATACCGACGAACAGAAAGAAGATGAAGCTGACTGGTTTGGAAACCTCATCAGAATGATGAACTCGGAAGGTTGTCGGGAGAAAGGACACTTGCAGATCAACAAGGTGACACTGCAGATGTTGCAGGAGCTACATACCCAACTATTGGGTAGTACAAAGTTTCCGTTCTACAGCGCCGAATATTACAAAGTGCTACCCTATATCGTAGAGTTGCGCAACCATGGCGCAAGCAAAGACGAAAACGAGATAGAGACTTGCTTCAACTCGCTATATGGCGTGATGATGTTGCGGTTGCAGAAAAAAGAGATAACACCCAACACACAGCATGCCATACAAGAGATTAGCACACTTATCGGTATGCTCAACGACTATTATCTCAAAGACAAAGAAGAACCACTGCAATTTGAATAGGAAGATGAACATCCTTGTAACAGGTTGCCACGGACAGTTGGGCAACGAGATACAACTGCTGGAGAATAACTATCCACAGCACACCTATTATAATACAGACCGCGACGAACTCGACATCACCGATAGCGATGCCATTGCTCACTTTGTGGATGAACACCACATAGACGGCATCATCAACTGCGCGGCATATACTGCCGTTGACAAGGCAGAAACGGATGAACAACTCAGCACAACACTCAATGCCACTGCTCCTGCATATCTGGCACAGGCTATAGAGAAACGCAACGGATGGATGGTTCAGATATCCACAGACTACGTGTTTGACGGCACAAACCATACACCATACGTTGAAACCGACACGACCAAGCCCAACAGTGTCTATGGCAGAACAAAACTGGAAGGAGAAATCAACGTGCAGAAATACTGCAAGCGCACCATGATAGTGCGCACAGCATGGCTCTATTCCATCTTTGGAAACAATTTCGTCAAGACGATGATCAGATTGGGAAAGGAGCGAGACAGCATTGGGGTGGTGTTCGACCAAATAGGCACACCCACCTATGCACACGATTTGGCTAACGCCATTATGACTGCTATAGGACAGGGCATCAAGCCTGGCATCTACCATTTCTCCAATGAAGGAGTCATCTCATGGTATGATTTCACCAAGGCTATCCATCGGTTGGCTGGCATCAATACCTGCCGGGTAAGACCGCTCCACACAGCAGAATATCCTTCTGCTGCACCACGTCCACACTACAGCGTGCTCGACAAGACAAAGATTAAAACCACATACAACATAGATATTCCCTATTGGGAAGACAGTTTGAAACAGTGTATCGATAAGTTATGAATCAAGAAATAGAAAGAAGAAGAACATTTGCCATCATCTCCCACCCTGATGCCGGTAAGACAACGCTGACGGAGAAATTCCTCTTGTTTGGTGGACAGATACAGGTGGCTGGTGCTGTAAAGAGCAACAAAATCAAGAAGACAGCCACTTCCGACTGGATGGATATCGAGAAACAACGCGGTATCTCGGTATCTACATCAGTTATGGAATTTGACTACACACCTGCAGGTGGCGACATTGAATACAAAGTGAACATCCTCGACACACCGGGTCACCAGGATTTTGCAGAAGATACCTATCGTACACTTACAGCTGTGGATTCTGCCATCATCGTAGTGGATAGCGCTAAAGGTGTAGAGGCACAGACTCGCAAACTGATGAACGTATGTCGCATGCGCAATACGCCTGTTATCATCTTCATCAATAAGATGGACCGAGAAGGACGCGACCCATTCGATCTGCTCGATGAACTCGAACAGGAACTGGGCATCAAAGTGCGTCCACTGTCATGGCCCATCAACCAAGGTGCAAAGTTCAAGGGTGTTTATAACATCTACGAACAGAAGCTCGACCTCTTTACTCCCGACAAACAGCGAGTAACAGAAAAGGTAGAAATAGACATCAACAGCAAAGAACTCGACGAGAAAGTCGGTGAACGCGATGCTGACAAACTGCGTGAAGACCTTGAACTCGTAGATGGTGTATATCCTGAATTTGACGTAGAGACCTATCGCTCTGCCGAAGTAGCACCTGTATTCTTCGGTTCGGCACTCAACAATTTCGGTGTACAGGAACTGCTCAACTGCTTTGTAGAAATAGCTCCGAGTCCTCGTGAGACTAAAGCAGAAGAGCGCATGGTAAAGCCCGACGAACCTAAATTCACGGGATTTATCTTCAAAATCACTGCTAATATCGACCCCAACCACCGTTCGTGTATCGCTTTCTGCAAAGTATGTTCGGGTAAATTCCAGCGCAACCAGCCTTATTTGCACGTCAGACAGGGCAAGACGCTGCGTTTCTCAAGTCCCACACAGTTTATGGCACAGCGCAAGAGTACTATCGACGAAGCATGGCCCGGAGACATTGTCGGTCTGCCAGACAATGGTATCTTCAAAATCGGAGACACGCTGACCGAAGGTGAAAAGCTCCACTTCCGCGGACTGCCATCATTCTCGCCCGAACTCTTCAAATACATTGAAAACGACGATCCAATGAAGTCAAAACAATTGCAGAAGGGTATCGACCAGTTGATGGACGAAGGTGTGGCACAGTTGTTTGTCAACCAGTTTAACGGCAGAAAGATTATCGGTACGGTAGGACAACTGCAGTTTGAGGTTATCCAGTACCGTTTGGAAAACGAGTACAACGCAAAATGCCGATGGGAACCCGTACATCTCTACAAGGCCTGTTGGATAGAAAGCGACAATGCCGCAGAGCTCGACAACTTCAAAAAGCGCAAGTATCAGTATATGGCAAAAGATAAGGACGGACGCGATGTGTTTCTCGCTGACTCAAGCTATGTATTGTCTATGGCACAACAGGACTTTGAGAACATCAAGTTCCATTTCACTTCAGAATTCTAAAAACATACCAACAAATGACCAGAGAAGAAGATATTCGTAAGGCTGTGGAAGTGCTCCGCAAGGGAGGCGTTATACTCTACCCCACCGATACCGTATGGGGAATAGGTTGCGATGCTACCAACAGCGAAGCGGTGAAACGTGTTTATGACATCAAACAACGTGATGATTCGAAGGCACTCATCTGCCTCGTGGATAGCGATGCACGCCTGCAACGATACATCCGCAAAGTGCCCGATGTGGCATGGCAGTTGCTCGACTGCTGCGACAAACCTACTACCGTTATTCTCGACGGTGCGGTCAATTTAGCAGAAAACCTTATTGCCGAAGATGGTTCCGTCGGCATACGCATCACTCAGGAGCCTTTCTCCAAGGAGCTATGCTTCCGATTCCAGAAAGCGCTGGTATCTACATCGGCAAACATCAGCGGTGAACCTGCTGCACAAAACTACCCCGACATCGATCCGAAGATTATCGAAGCCGTAGATTATGTATGCTGGAGCCGCCGACAGGAGCATAAGCCTCACAAGCCATCGAGCATCATTAAACTGACAGAAGACGGTCAAGTGACCATCATCCGCAAATAGCCCCCCCCTCAACCAACAGACCGAAACAAGAGAATAGATATGAGTCAACATGAAATAGCGACACGCACAGACTGGAGACACCGCATTCACGAATGGCGGGTAACACACATTAGCGACAGAATGTTTCTACTCGTTCTGGCGTTCTTTGTGGGCCTGTTGTCTGCTGTAGCCGCTTTCATCCTGCACAGTATGATTGACCTGATAGGCTCACTGCTGACGGGTAAGTTTACTGCAACAAGTTACAACTGGCTCTATCTGGTATATCCTGTCATCGGCATCTACCTTACCTCGCTTTTTGTGAGACATGTCGTCAAAGACAATATATCTCACGGTATCACGCGAATACTATATGCCATCTCGTCAAACAAGTCGCGACTGAAAGCCCACAACACATGGTCATCGGTCATTGCATCAGCCATCACCATCGGTTTTGGTGGTTCGGTGGGAGCTGAGGCGCCTATCGTTTTGACGGGATCGGCCATCGGGTCAAGGCTCGGGCAACTGTTTCGACTCGACAACAAAACGCTGATGACGCTCGTAGGATGCGGTGCTGCTGGTGCCATTGCCGGAATCTTTAAGGCGCCGATTGCAGGATTGGTATTCACGCTGGAAGTATTGATGATCGATTTGACCATGGCTTCGCTGTTGCCTGTATTGGTATCGTGTGTGACAGCAACCTGCTTCACCTATATTTTCAGCGGTGCCTCAACACTATTCACCTTCCATCTCGACAACGACTGGACGGTGGAACGTGTACCGGCATCTATTCTATTAGGAATCACCTGCGGTCTCGTCAGCCTCTATTTCATACGGTCTATGAATGCCTGCGAGGATGTTTATGCTCGATTTAAAAACAAGCCATACGTCAAACTCCTTATCGGTGGCGTTGTTCTGAGCACGCTGATCTTCCTCTTTCCTTCACTCTATGGCGAAGGATACCATGCCATCAACCTGTTGCTCAACGGTAAATCGGAGACTGACTGGAACCAGATTCTCGACGGTTCACTATTCTACGGACATCCGGAATATCTGATGATATATCTATCGCTGGTGCTCTTCACCAAGGTGTTCGCCACATCGGCAACCAATGGAGGCGGCGGTTGTGGTGGTACTTTCGCACCCAGTTTGTTCATAGGATGCTTCACCGGATTCGTCTTCTCACGCTTGTGGAACATGAATCAAGTGGGAATATATGTGCCTGAGAAGAACTTTGCACTATTGGGCATGGCTGGAGTCATGTCTGGAGTGATGCATGCACCGCTGACAGGAACATTCCTCATCGCCGAGATTACCAGTGGATACAACCTATTCATGCCGTTGATGATTGTTTCGGTATCGGCATATCTCACCATCATCATCTTTGAACCGCATAGTATATATGGTATGCGACTCGCCCGACAAGGTAAGTTGCTCACCCACCACACCGACCATTCTGTGCTCACGCTGATGAATATGGAAACCGTGATAGACCGTGACTACCAATCGGTGGATGCTGATATGGAACTCGGACAAATGGTACATAAGATCAGTCGCTCTAAGCAGAGTGTGCTTCCTGTTACTGACGCTGCAGGACATCTGTTAGGGGAAATAGATATTATACGCATTCGCCACGTGATGTTCCGCACCGAACTATATCACCATTTCCATGCCAGTCAACTCATGACTAAACCGGCTGCAGTACTCACCGATGGCATGCCGATGACTGATGTAATGAAGGCTTTTGAACGAACACAGGCTGACTGGCTGCCTGTACTTGACGCTGACCGCTGTCTGCGTGGCTATATCTCACAGAAACGCATATACGGTATGTATCGTAAGATGGTGCGCGACTTCAGTCAGGAATAGCATCTATTTATATTAATAATGTGTAGCAATCATATCAATGTTGAAGAAAGAAGACCTTAGAATAGTATTTATGGGAACACCGGAGTTTGCCGTAGAGACACTGCAAGCACTGGTAGAACACGACTATAATGTAGTGGCTGTAGTCACCAAACCCGATAAACCCGTAGGAAGACACGGTTCGGTACTACAAGCACCTGCCGTCAAAAAATATGCTTTGGAACATGGATTACCGGTGTTACAACCTGAGAAAATGAAAGACGAGGACTTCGTGGAACAGTTGAAGAGCTACAATGCCAACCTTCAGGTGGTAGTGGCTTTCCGCATGTTACCCGAAGTGGTATGGGCAATGCCCGAATATGGCACATTCAATGTACATGCTGCCCTACTGCCACAATACCGTGGTGCGGCGCCCATCAACTGGGCCATCATCAATGGTGAGACACAAACTGGCGTGACAACATTCTTCCTCGACCACGATATTGATACTGGTCGTATCATCATGAGCAAGCCTTTCGACATTCCAGACAATGCCGATGTGGAATATGTTTATGACGGACTGATGCACCTCGGCGCACAACTCTGTCTCGAAACGCTCGAACAAATTGTGGCTACCAATGGGCATCCTGCGACCGTGGCACAAAGCGAAAAGATAGAAGACAAGGACCTCAAAGACGCTCCGAAACTGTTCAAAGAAAACTGCGAAATCAATTGGAACCAGAAAGCGAAACAGGTGTATGACTTCGTGCGCGGCCTCTGTCCCATACCAGGAGCTTGGACCAATCTGATAACACAAGATGGTAAGGAGACACTGTTGAAAGTCTATCGCACAAGCAAAACCGGTCAATCCACCACCGCTGCACCAGGCACAATCTGCATAGAAGGTAAGCGCTTGCTGGTGGCTACTATTGATGAATGGCTCTGTTTCGAGGAACTTCAACTGGCAGGAAAGAAGCGCATGATGGCACGCGACTTCATGAATGGCATGAAGGAACTGGATCAGTGTCACGTGGGATAAGTAAAAAAATCACTTTAAAAATATACTAAAACGGCAAAGACCTCGTTTATTCTTATAGAAAACTATAAGGAAAAAGCCGATGTCAAGCGCCAATAAGCACGAAACGGACAAACCCAGCGAAACAACCATCCTGCTCATTAAACAGGTGGCTCGCACCTACAAGACCATTGTTGAAAGCGATGGGACTGTCAAGGTAGTGGGGATGAACTGAACTTGAAACTTAAATCAACAACTGACAAGATGACTAAAGTATCTCCATCATTACTGGCGGCCGACTTTCTGCACCTCGACCGCGATATTGAAATGATCAACAGAAGTGAAGCAGACTGGCTTCATCTCGATGTTATGGACGGGGTTTTTGTACCCAATATCTCCTTCGGCTTTCCTGTACTCGAAGCTGTTGCATCAAAGTGCGCCAAACCATTGGATGTGCATTACATGATTGTAAATCCAGAACAGTATATCAAGCAAACCGCTAAACTTGGCGCTATGATGATGAATGTTCACGTAGAAGCCTGTCGCCACTTACACCGCACAGTACAGGAAATACACGATGCTGGCATGAAAGCCGGTGTCACACTCAATCCCGCCACACCTGTTTCCGTATTGGAAGACATTGCAGCAGATGTGGATATGGTATTGCTGATGAGCGTCAATCCTGGATTTGGCGGACAAAAATTCATTGAAAACACCATCGGCAAGGTGCAGCGCTTGCGCCAATTACTCGACCAAACTGGCAGTAAAGCACTAATCGAAGTGGATGGTGGAGTACAGGGCGAGACTGCGCCACGCTTGGTTAAAGCCGGTGTGGATGTTCTTGTCAGCGGTAGTTACGTATTCAAAAGCAAGCAACCAGAACAGACTATCCACGAATTGCGCAATCTCTAAACAACCAATAGCAGTTCAACAACAGCAGATGATCTAAATCATCCTGCACATACGACAACTCCTTTACACCAAGATGAAACATCAGTATTGGTGCAAAGGAGTTTCATACCTCACATCATACTATCAGATACTATATCAAATTAATACGTTTGGCCATACGGCGCATATTGCGAATGGCATAGCGCATACGCCCAAGCGAAGTATTGATACTGACATTGGTAATTTCGGCTATGTCTTTAAACTGCAAACCCTGATAATAACGCATCAATACCACCTCGCGCTGTTCATCAGGAAGCAGATCCATCAGTTGTCGCATGTGGCCACTGAGTTCCTCAGCCACCAGCATATCTTCCCTACTTTTATAGGGATGTCCACAATCTATGACCGTCAGCAACTCGTCATCGCTGATATTTACCGCCTGTTCTTTCTTTTGTTTTCTCACATCATCAATCAGCAAATTACGGGCAATACGCATCAACCAGTATAGAAACTTACCCTGATTGAAGTATTGTCCATCTTTCATCTTCACGATAGCTCTGATGAAAGTTTCTTGAAAGAGGTCATCGGCTTTGTCCTTATCACGGGTCAAAGCCAAGATAAAATCGAATAATTGCTGCTGATTGCGTGCCAACAACTCATCGAAAGCAGAATCCTTGCCCTCCATATAGGCTTGCACCAACATATCGTCGGAGCAGTTTGCATATCCCTTCATGGTCCAAATGTTTTGATTTCTTGAGGGTAGAATTTAATCGATAAGCCTATTGTTTTTTAAGATGGGTTACTGGCAATATTACCATTATATGATGCAAATTTAAGGTAAAATTTCAGTATCTCCAAATTATTCTAACAGAAATTCGTGATTTCTCATTCTTTTGTTTTAACTTTGTGAACTGAATATATAACCAAGCTAAGACTTATTTATGTTGAAACTATTTGTTCCGGGGCGTTTGTGCCTCTTTGGAGAACACACCGACTGGGCAGGCCATTACCGAACCATGAATGCCGATATCCTTCCGGGTATGGCTATAGTTACTGGTATCGAACAAGGAATTTATGCAGAAGTGGAGAAAGCCTCCAACTTCGAAATGCATAGCGATGCCGCTGAAATGAAAGATGCGTGGCGTGACTTTTCATGCCGCATGACAGAGACAGATCTGAAGCGTGTTGCCAAATCGGGATCGTTTTTCTGCTACTGTGCAGGTGTAGCCAGCTACATGTTGGAATGGTATAAGGTAGGTGGTGTACGCATCCGCATTACCAATATGACACTTCCCATGAAGAGCGGACTATCGTCATCTGCAGCTATTTGTGTTTTGGTTGCACGTGCTTTCAACCTGCTGTACAACTTGAACCTCAACACCATGGGCGAAATGAATATCGCCTATCTCGGTGAACAGCGCACTTCGTCACGTTGCGGACGACTTGACCAAGCATGCGCCTTTGGTGTGAAACCCAATCTGATGACCTTTGATGGCGATGAAATCGAAGTGCAGTCACTCAATGTCAAAAAGACACTACACTGGGTGTTTGCAGACCTTTGCACTGCAAAAGATACAATCCGCATCCTTTCTGACTTGAATAAGCCCTATCCATTTGCGCAAAACGAGAAGGAGCAAAACCTCCATCGGGCGTTAGGAGAATGGAACCACAAAATCATAGAACGTGCTGTGAAATATATGGCAGAGGGACAAGTGGAGCAACTGGGGCAACTGATGACAGAGACAGAAAATATGTTTGAGGAATACATCACGCCCATGTCGCCTGCACTACAAGCACCAAAACTCCATGAAGTATTGAGGGATCCTGCCATCCAACCATTGGTATATGGTGGAAAGGGTGTTGGTTCACACGGCGATGGAAGTGTGCAATTTCTCGCACGCGATGCGGAATCACAGAAGAAATTGGTTGATTACCTCAACAGCGAAGGCATGCGTGCCTACCAATTGACCATCAACCCTGTACATACGGTACGTCGCGCTATTATCCCCGTGGCAGGTTTCGGCACACGACTATACCCCGCGACCCGCGGATTAAAGAAGGACTTTTTCCCCATACCCTGTGCCGATGGCATGGTGCGCCCCGTCATTCTCATTTTGCTTGAAGAACTGGTAAAGAGTGGCATCGAGGAGATTTGTCTCGTATTGGGCTCTGAGGAGGAACGTAAACTCTATACTGAATTCTTCGAAACACCGCTTTCTGCAGAACATCTGTCGAAGCTCAATACCGAAGCACAAGAATATGAAAACCGCATTCTTGATATCGGTAAGCGACTGCGCTACGTATATCAAAAAGAAAAGCGCGGTTTCGGCCATGCCGTTTATCAGGCTGTGGAATTCACACACAATGAGCCAGTGCTCCTACTCTTAGGTGACACGATCTACCGTAGCCATCGCAATAAACCCTGTGCCCTACAACTCATCGAGGAATATGAGCGCTACAACAGACTCATGGTCAGTATCCATTCCGTTCCACTGACCGAAGTTAGTCGTTACGGCATACTCAGTGGCATCTGGGAAGACAAAGAGAACACCATTCTCAATGTATCGGCAATGAACGAGAAACCCAAGGCCAGTTATGCCGAAGAGTTCCTTGGTGTGCGTGGCAACGATGGAAAGAAAGAGTATTGCAGTGTGTTTGGACAGTATATCCTCACACCGGAGGTCTTCCAGCAGTTGGAAACCGATATTCGAAAAGCCGATGAAGGAAACGACCATACACGCGAGATAGAGCTCACCTCAGCACTTGAGGCCGTTCGTAGCAACCATGGCATGATGGGTGTGCGGCTTGATGGTGAGATGTATGACATGGGCAATCCCGATGCCCTCTGTCGTTGCGTAGCAGCCTTCTCTAAACCAAAAGAATAATCGGATGCAGAAATACAATATGCAATGTAAATCTGATTGCGAATATAGATACAATTAAGATGTGTAGGAAGTTGTTCTTGTTTATTTTGCTGAGCACCTGCGGGTTCAAGGCAAGTGCGATGGATAATGACAGCATCTCTGTGATGTCTCATCTGCTTGACTATTACTCAAAGGTTCCTCAGGAGCGAATCTATCTGCACACAGACCGTCCTTATTATATGGTTGGCGACACGATATGGTTTCGTGCTCATCTGTTGGATGCCGCCACTCGCATCCCTGTGTCACGCTCGCGCTATGTCTATGTGGAACTCTATGAACAGAATGCCGACACGTTGGTCCAGCGCATGAAAGTGCGTTGTGACAGTAGTGGCGTGTTTGCCAATGCGATGTTTCTATCGAAGACGATGACGAGTGGTAGCTACACCATGGTGGCCTATACGCAGTGGATGCGCAACTTCGGTTCGGATTATTTCTGCTATAAGCCCATCTATGTGACGGCAAAGACGGGCGACGACCGCTATGTGTCGTGCGTGGAAGCACCTATTGCCCTGCAATCATCGCCCCTATTGGAAGTGAAGCAACGCAAGGGACAATTGCTGATCCGCATGTCGGATGCGAGCGAGTCTGACACGTTAACCTGTGTGATATATGGTGGCGGCAACTTAGTGGAAACACCCTATGTCGGTTCGCGTGTGTTGCGAATCGGTATGAGTCGTTTGCGTCCAGGCGTAGTGACGGTGGCCATGATCCGTCCTCAAGACAAATTGGTCTTGGCCTCCTGTGAGACGCAGATTGCCAGTCGCGACAGCATATGTGTGAGCATGAAAAGTCAGATGACAGAAGGCAAGAAGATGCCCATAGCGTCCACGCTGACCTTGACCGATCAGGAAGGCCGCCCCTTAAAAGGCACTTTTTCGGTTTCGGTGACCGACTATGACGTGGTGAAGCCCGACACGTTGCAGCCAACACTATCGCAATGGGCAGTGAGTCGCCGCGATGGCGTCTATCCCCTTGCCGATATGCTTCGTGGCCGCTATCCACAGATGACCTATCCGATAGAGACAGAACAACGTATCACGGGCAGAGTGAAAGGCACGTTGAAATCGAAATTAAAGAATCCAAGTCTATTGGTGGTGAATCCTATGAGGGCATACTATAATAGATTTGAATTAGGTGATAGTTCTTCTTTCTCAATGGAAATAGATTGTCCTGAGGGGGCAGAATGGGTCTTAGAGGGCGCAAAGAAAAATGGCAGGACCTCCCTCGTTCAACTCGAAATCGACAAGCAAAGCTTTCCTCAAATAAGTCTTCCTATATATTCTATTAGAGAATCAAGCTCTTTGAATTCGTTTATGAAGCAAAGCAAATTGCAACAAATGTTTAGTCGTAATGTAGAGATAGAACTCCCAGAGTTCGTCCGAATTGGAAAATATCAAAAAAAACAGAAGAAAAATTTCATGAATATTGAAGCTGTTCGTGGAATTCCTCAAGATGATCCTCGATTAGAGTGGGCCACAACAATGCGTGTTTTGATGTCGCAATTGGGAATTTGGGTTACGATAACTCCTGAAGGAGAACAACATATGCAAAATGTTGTTTGTTATATTGATAATTTTAAGGAAACAGATCATTCAATAGTACTGCAAACGAATCCTTCTGACGTTAAGTCAATAGAGTATTTCCCGAAAAATCGTTCGGAAAATAGCGTATTTGGTGTGAGGTTTTCACCAAATGGAACAATCCCAGGCGTGCTGTTTATTTTTCTTAAGGATGGCTCGGAAATCAAACGTAGGAATCATCTGCTCTCCATGGCAAAGGTACAGCCTTTAGGCTACCGCTACAACATGGAATTCTATTCGCCACAATATCCCAAGGTAGATAAGAGTGACTATATGCGCCCCGACTATCGCACGACGCTCTATTGGAATCCTTCGGTGACAACGGATGATGCAGGGAAAGTAAGGGTGCAGTTCTACTCTTCTGATGTGTCGAAGCATTATCTTCTCACTATAGAGGGAGTGATGGCTAATGGACGACCTGTGAGTTGGCGAGGATTGATTAATATCTAATATAAGACAAATATGAAACAGTTTGTAATGATGATATTTGCATTCGCTACTTTTATGGCATGTGGCGATGATAATAATGGTACTACAGAGCGGATTCTGACGGATGCTGATATGTTTGTTGCCTCAGAGCAATTTCAGGAATATCAAGAAGTTGTTGGTAGAGATCGTTCTGAAATTCGAAGTATAGTAAATAGAATGTCTGCTAAAGAGAAAAAACGTTATATAATGCTTTTGGATTCTGCTGTACATACAGATTCGCATATGCGCCAAACAAATTTTGTTAGACAGTTGACGATGATGACAGGCATAAATTATTCTCATAGGGCATTAGTGCTATATAATGCAAAGAATAAGGCTTTTAAGAATATAAATATTTGCCGAACAGATTATTTGCGAGCTCTTCAACGGTACAATATTAGAATTGATTTGCAAACTAAAACGAGAAGTATAGACAACGAATCTCAATGTTTGGCTAATTGTATGACGTCATATCGAATTGCCACAAGTGCTTGTGAATATTGTGGTATTGGTAATTGGGATCTATCGGCTGTTAATCCCAATGATGACATAGATGAAATTATTCGAAAGAATTTGGATAGACTTGAATACGAACAATGGTGCGATTATAGAACCTGTATTTTAAATGCTGATTTGGAGTATGAACAATGTGAAGATAAATGTTAGTTTTTTAATTTTATGGATATGCCAATCTGTACAGGCAAGTGCGATGAATAATGACAGCATCTCTGTGATGTCTCATCTGCTTGACTATTACTCAAAGGTTCCTCAGGAGCGAATCTATCTGCACACAGACCGTCCTTATTATATGGTTGGCGACACGATATGGTTTCGTGCTCATCTGTTGGATGCCGCCACTCGCATCCCTGTGTCACGCTCGCGCTATGTCTATGTGGAACTCTATGAACAGAATGCCGACACGTTGGTCCAGCGCATGAAAGTGCGTTGTGACAGTAGTGGCGTGTTTGCCAATGCGATGTTTCTATCGAAGACGATGACGAGTGGTAGCTACACCATGGTGGCCTATACGCAGTGGATGCGCAATTTTGGTTCGGATTATTTCTGCTATAAGCCCATCTATGTGACTGCAAAGACGGGCGACGACCGCTATGTGTCGTGCGTGGAAGCACCTATTGCCCTGCAATCATCGCCCCTATTGGAAGTGAAGCAACGCAAGGGACAATTGCTGATCCGCATGTCGGATGCGAGCGAGTCTGACACGTTGACCTGTGTGATATATGGTGGCGGCAACTTGGTGGAAACACCCTATGTCGGTTCGCGTGTGTTGCGAATCGGTATGAGTCGTTTGCGTCCAGGCGTAGTGACGGTGGCCATGATCCGTCCTCAAGACAAATTGGTCTTGGCCTCTTGTGAGACGCAGATTGCCAGTCGCGACAGCATATGTGTGAGCATGAAAAGTCAGATGACAGAAGGCAAGAAGATGCCCATAGCGTCCACGCTGACCTTGACCGATCAGGAAGGCCGCCCCTTAAAAGGCACTTTTTCGGTTTCGGTGACCGACTATGACGTGGTGAAGCCCGACACGTTGCAGCCAACACTATCGCAATGGGCAGTGAGTCGCCGCGATGGCGTCTATCCCCTCGCCGATATGCTTCGTGGCCGCTATCCACAGATGACCTATCCGATAGAGACCGAACAACGTATCACGGGCAGAGTGAAAGGCACGTTGAAATCGAAATTAAAGAATCCTCATCTGCTATTGGTGAACCCCGCGGAGGGAGTGCGCCATGAGTTTGAGTTGGGCGACAGCAGTCGTTTCTCGCTGACGGTGGACAGTCCCGAAGGCACGACATGGCTATTGGAAGGCACAAAAAAAAGTGGTAGTACGGAGATGGTCGAACTACAAGTTGACAAACAAATACCCCCTACGGTGAGATTGCCTCACTATGCTTGTCAAACGGGCAATGATTTGTCCGTCTATGTCAAGCAGAGCAACCAACAGCAGATGTATGCTTGGAATGGCGTGGTAGAACTGCCCGAATTTGAGAAGAAAGGAAGTAAAAAGAAGCCCAAATCGATGAACTATGGCCAACTGGAAGCCCCTCGCAATCTTTATCCGAATGATCCTCGTATTGAGCATGCGGCATCCATGGAAACACTCCTCAGCCAGTTGGGCATCTATTGTTCTGTTGGTGAAGATGGCCACAAGAGAATCGGTGGTGTTGGACAGATTGTTGGGAAAAAATATGTGGACAATGTGGCAGAAACAGATGACGAAGAAATATTGGCTATCTTGCCGCAGAATGTGCGGAGTATAGAATATTTCTCGATGAACCATCCTCAGAATACGATGTATGGTGTGCGTGCCGACATAAGAGGCAGAATCCCTGGCGTGTTGTTCATCTTCCTTAAAGATGGTTCGGAGATAGAAAAGCGCAAACACCTGCTCTCCATGGCAAGGATATCCCCGTTGGGCTATCGCTACAATATGGAGTTCTATTCACCACAGTATCCCAAGACGGATAAGAGCGACTATACGCGCCCCGACTATCGCACGACGCTCTATTGGAATCCCTCGTTGCAAACCGACGATGCTGGTGAAGCCATTGTGCGTTTTTATTCTTCCGACTCATCGAAACGCTATCTTGTCACGATAGAAGGAGCAACGGAAGATGGTCGGCCCGTGAGTTGGCAAGGCTTGCTGCGATAAGAAGATACCGCCCGATGTGTAACGCATCGGGCGGTATCTTCTTATGTGGTCGCGCTTTCCGGGCGAAGAGTGATGCCTTCCAAAAAGACGGTGTCCTGTTATTTCTCTGCCAGTTGCAGGAGGTATTTGCCATATTCGTTTTTTGCCATTGGAGCAGCCACCTCACGAAGTTTCTCTTTCGTAATCCAACCATGCTTGTAGGCAATCTCTTCCAGACAGGCCACTTTCAGTCCTTGACGCTTTTCGATCACTTCGATAAAGGTAGAAGCCTCCGACAGTGAGTCGTGAGTGCCCGTGTCGAGCCATGCGAAACCACGCTGCAATGTCTGCACCTTCAGCGTCTTTTGTGACAGATATTGTTGATTGACTGTTGTTATTTCCAATTCGCCTCGTGCACTTGGCTTGATATTTTTGGCAATTTCCACCACGCTGTTTGGATAGAAATAGAGCCCCACCACGGCATAGTTGGATTTGGGTTTTGCGGGTTTCTCTTCGATGCTGAGGCAATTGCCGTCGGCATCAAATTCTGCCACGCCATAGCGCTCTGGGTCGTTGACATAGTAGCCAAACACCGTAGCGAGTCCTTTTTGTTCCGCATTTTTCACACTCTGATGGAGCAATCCCGTGAATCCACTACCATAGAAGATATTATCGCCCAAGACAAGACATACACTATCTTTGCCAATAAACTCTTCACCGATAATAAAGGCCTGTGCCAGTCCATCCGGCGATGGTTGTTCTGCATATTCGAAACGTACTCCGAGGTCTTCACCTGTTCCCAACAAGCGTTTAAAACCAGGAAGGTCATAAGGAGTAGAGATGATAAGAATCTCCCGTATGCCTGCCAGCATCAAAGCCGATATAGGATAGTAAATCATCGGTTTGTCGAAAATGGGAATCAGTTGCTTGGATATTCCCTTTGTGATAGGATAGAGACGTGTGCCACTACCTCCTGCCAATACGATACCTTTCATAGTTCTGTGTTTTAATCTTTCGGTGCGAAGTTACGAAATATTCTTTGTATGACAAAGAAAATGAATAAGAAAAAGCAAATAACCACCAAAGGTCCGCATGATATACAGCAAAGACTCCCTCTTTCCCTATTAGGCAAAGAAGGAGTCTTCGTTATTTGATACTATGAATTGCTTTTATTTGGCGTAAGCCACAGAACGAGTTTCACGGATGACAGTAATCTTCACCTGTCCGGGATAGGTCATCTCATTCTGAATCTTGGTAGCAATCTCACCACTGAGTGCCTCGGTCTCTGCGTCATCCATCTTATCTGCACCAACGATGACACGCAGCTCGCGACCAGCTTGAATAGCATAGGTCTTGGTAACACCGGGATAACTCATGGCAATAGCCTCAAGGTCGTTAAGACGCTTGATATATGCTTCTACGATTTCGCGTCGAGCGCCTGGACGTGCGCCACTGATAGCATCACAAATCTGTACGATAGGAGCCAACAAAGTCTGCATTTCCATCTCGTCGTGGTGAGCACCGATAGCATTGCAGATATCGGGTTTCTCTTTATATTTCTCAGCAATCTTTGCGCCATAGAGTGCATGTGGCAATTCACTCTCCTCATCGGGCACCTTACCAATATCATGGAGCAGACCGGCACGTTTAGCTTTCTTAGGATTCAATCCAAGTTCGGAAGCCATAACCGCACAGAGGTTGGCAGTTTCGCGTGCATGCTGCAATAGGTTTTGTCCGTATGATGAGCGATATTTCATCTTACCGATGATACGAATCAACTCTGGGTGTAATCCATGAATACCGAGGTCTATAGCCGTACGTTTACCTGTTTCGATGATTTCGTTCTCCAGTTGTTTTTTCACTTTGGTCACAACCTCTTCAATACGCGCAGGATGGATACGTCCATCGCTGACAAGTTGATGGAGAGCCAAACGGCAAGTTTCACGACGGATAGGATCAAACGCAGAAATAACGATAGCCTCAGGAGTATCATCTACAACGATTTCAACGCCACAGGCAGCTTCAAGTGCACGGATATTACGACCTTCACGTCCGATGATACGTCCTTTCACTTCGTCGTTATCGATATGGAATACAGAAACAGCATTCTCTACAGCAGTTTCTGTTGCCACTCGCTGAATGGTCTGTATCACAATTTTCTTAGCCTGAGCATTGGCATTCAGCTTAGCCTCATCCATAATTTCGTTGATATAGCTAGCAGCATCAGTCTTAGCTTCATCCTTCATGGCTTCAACCAATCGGGCCTTTGCTTCGTCTGCACTCAGTCCAGAGAGTTCTTCCAGCTTAGCACGCTCCTGCAATTGCATCTTCTCAAGTTCTTCGTTTTTCAGAACCAGCAACTTCTTTTCGTTGTCAATGCGCGTTTGCAGGTTGTCGAGTTCATTCTTTCTGCGACCCAGTTCCTCCTGACGTTGGTTGAGCGAGATCTCACGCTGTTTCAGTCTATTTTCGCTTTGCTGGATATGCTGGTTGCGCTGTTGCACTTCCTTTTCCAGTTCGCTTTTCTTATTGAGGAACTTCTCTTTGACCTCGAGCAGTTTCTTCTCTTTGATAACTTCGGCTTCCTTATTGGCAGCCTCTACCATTTCATTATATTTTCCTTTGATGACATGACGGAAAATCATAAAGCCACAGAGTCCGCCAATTAGAAGGGCGGCAATGATAGCAAGGATGACTAATATGTCCATAGATTAAATTTGATATATATTATTAATATTCTCGTTTCAGTATATTACTTTTCTTTCAGTGCATGTTCCACTTCGGCTGTCAACTTATCGAGAATATTCTTGAAAGGCTCTGCGTCATGGTTGGCGCGTTCCTTTTGATAGAGCAGTGCTATATCTATAAGTGTCATCAAAGATATTATGTGTTCGCTTTTACGGGTTTTGTATGCCGCAGCGTATGCATTATATCTTTCAGTGATGAGCTTTGCTGCCGAGCGATAGAACTCCTCATCGTCGCGGTTGATTACCACTTCGATTTCCTCGTCATAGACGTGCAGCTTGATATGTAACTTGTCTCGGTTTGTTTCTGCCATGGTTCGGTCTCCTCTATTCGTTTTCATCGCTAAGGATTCCAATACACTTATTCACTTCTCTGATGAGCTTCGCCAGTCTGTCTTTAGCGCTTTGCAAGTCGCCATCGGTAATACTGATCATGCGTGCCATCTTAAGGGTCTCGTAGTCTTTCTGCTTTTGATCCAACTGTTGTCGCAGCGTTTCCATTTGCTTTTCGTCCTCTTCGATTTGGGCGTATAGGTCATTGTTCTCCTTTTTCAGTTCTTGAAATCGGAGAATCATCTGCCTCATGCGGGTTTCAAACGTTGCTATAGTTTTCTCGTTAGGCGTCATTGATACTTATTTTTGTCTTCTTTGCCTTGAGCTTTTTGGTTATGCCAATCATGACCTTGGCTGCAAAACATTAAAGACACACCCTTAATCTCTACAAAGGTAACATTTTTTATACAAAGTGCAACCTTTTCTGTAATATATTTAACTTTTTTTATTTCGTTTCTTGTTGTGCTGGCTGCTTTTCTTTTTTAGCAAGCATCACTACATGATATACGAAATCGGTGACCCATCGCTGTGAGAAACCAAGTTTCTGGTTGTATTGACGGATTGCCACGATAGACTTCAGAACACTTGCATCACTATAATCGTTTTTATTGAAGATGTCATTGATAGTCTTTTCGGTCATGGTATAAAGAGCCTTTTTGAAGAATCCGGGCAAGCGAAGTTTGAACTTCATCAGGTTTCCGGTAAGCATCATCAAGTCTTGTGAGAACGCAGAAAACTGAATCATATAGGTTTGCACATCCTGCGGTTTCTTGCAGCGACGACGAATGCTTTGGTCTATCTCTTTAGTGAAATCATCGCTCATGCCATATATCTCTTTCAGCATTTTCTTGCAGCGTGACTTTTCTCCCACACCGAGCTTATTGTTTTGAGTTGGCACGTGGAGTGTTTGTTTAAACACGCGTAAATCGGGCAATGCAGCCAGATTGGTAATGCCCAAGTCTGCTGCCATTACGGCCTGGAAATAAACGCGAATGAGAGTCATGAAGTCTTCCATGCCTCCTGTTTTCTGCTGTTCATCGGTGTTACGTCCGAATATTTTAGATAAAATTCCCATGTTTTATGTATTCTTTTAATAGATATTTACTAATGACTTGCAAATTTACGAATAAAAGTTGAAATGTCAAACTGATTTTGCAAGTTTAACGCTGTCGTCATATATTTCCGACTTGTTCAACGGCAACATGAACCACATGATATGCATTGAAGGTTCAACAAAATGGGGTTGGTGCAGGACGCTACCAACCCCTAACTATGAATGATAAGATAGTTCGGCAACAGCCGACATAGGCTTATCGGTGGCAAATATAGCATTTATTTCAGAAAAGAGCAAATTTTCACGTGTTTTTTTCTCATTTTCAAGCATTTTCATTATCTTTGCCCCATGAAGCAGCACTATTTTATATGGTTCTTGGTGGCAATACTGACATGTTCCACCGGATGTGAAAAGCAGTTGGACATGGTAGAAGATCCACCTGCGAAAGAAGACCGTGACACTACAGCAACCGACTCTACCGGTACAATAGTACCAGAAACGGGCATTGATCCCACTATCAAGCAGAACGCATTGACAGTGGCAGAAGCGCAATTGACAGATGTGGACCGTCAAATCTGCGTCAAGGCATACATTGTCGGCACAGCCTACAAGAGTCTAAACAACATACTTCTATGGCCTCCCTTCACTTCGAGCACCTCTATCCTACTGTCAGATACTCCGATTGTAACCGAAAATCAGACAGACGAGACAATTGACAAAAACAGTTTTCTACCTGTCTGCTTGACCGACAGAGCATCAATACGCAAGAAACTCAACCTCAAGGACAACCCCGAACTGTGGAACCATCAAGTATATATAATAGGTACGCGAGATTACTATATGAACGTGTTGGGATTGAAAAAAGTTTTGGAATATGAGATAGTAAAGGATCAGGAGTAGTAATAGAATAGAGATTATTCCATTACCAGTGCCTCTTTCTTACGATAAGCCACACCTGTCACCACACACAAGAGTTGTCCATTCTGATTCGTAATACGGGCTTCTACGGTTGGAATCTTCGGATGGTCTGCCACCTCTCGGGCTTCGGCACGCAGTCTATCGCCTACACGCGCCGATGCCATAAACATGATATTGTTCTCTATACCGAAGGTCAATTGCCCCCTACTGTTCATCACGGCAGCCAATGCCAAGTCGGCAAGTGTAAACAGTGCACCGCCCTGACAGACTCCGCCGCCATTGAGATGATGGGGTGTAACCGTCATTTCTGCAACAGCCCTTCCCTCTTCCATTTCCACGATACGACACCCTGCGTCTGCAGCAAAGCGGTCGTTCTTGTTTAAAAAATCTGCTATCTTCGTCATAATCTTCACATTTATATCACACAAAAGTAATACATATTTGACTTATTTCCAAATAAAATGCTTATCTTTGCACCGAAAAATCTACTAAAACACTCAAAATAATGAAAAGACTACTACAATTATTGTTCGTAGCCATCATTGTACCCATCGCCGCACAGGCCAAAGCCTGGGACGACAATGAGTATAAGCGCATCGAACAGAGCATTAAGGCTCCGACATTCCCAGAACGTGATTTTGTCATCACCAAATATGGTGCAAAGACAGGAAACACAGCTGCCAAGAACCAGAAAGCCATCAACAAGGCCATTCTGGCATGTTCTAAGAAAGGCGGTGGTCGCGTCATCGTACCGGCAGGTACCTATCTCACAGGTGCCATCACCTTGTTGTCAAACGTCAATCTCGTAGTGGAGAAAGACGCCAAGTTGCAGTTTGTGTTTGAACCAGACCTCTACCCCGTGGTGCCTACACGTTGGGAAGGTCTCGATTGCCACAACGTCAGTCCATGCATCTATGCCTACAAGCAGCAGAACATTGCTGTGACTGGTGAAGGTACTATCGATGGTGGCGGCTCGAAAGAAACATGGTGGCAATGGACGGGCGTACCCTACTTCGGAGGTGCACCCGACAAATTGCCCAACCAGCGCAGTGGCACCCGTGCCCGATTGCTGAAGCAAGCAGAAGACGGTGTTGATATGAACGAGCGCATTTTCACCAAGAATGACGGTCTGCGCCCACAGCTTATCAACTTCAACCAGTGTGAGAACATCCTCTTGGAAGACCTCACCCTGCTGCGTTCTCCATTCTGGGTGATTCATCCCCTGCTGTCGAAAAACATCACCGTACGTGGTATGAAGATTATCAACGACGGTCCTAACGGCGATGGATGTGACCCTGAGTCGTGCGATGGCGTGCTGATAGAAAACTGTTATTTCAATACTGGCGACGACTGTATTGCCATTAAGAGTGGGCGCAACCGTGACGGACGCCTTTGGGATCGCCCCAGTGAGAACATTATCATCCGCAACTGTGAGATGAAAAACGGTCACGGTGGTGTGGTTATCGGTTCTGAAATATCGGGCGGATGCCGCAACGTCTATGCCGAGAACAACGTGATGGACTCGCCCGAACTGGAGCGTGTGGTACGCATCAAGACCAATACTTGCCGTGGCGGTATCATCGAAAACATCAATGCCCGCAACATCAAAGTGGGTGTCTGCAAGGAAAGCGTACTGAAAATCAACCTCGACTACGAGCACAACGAGATTTGCTGTCGTGGATACATCCCCACCGTACGCAATATCAATATCGAAAACATCACTTGTGAGAAATCACAATACGGTGTGCAGATTATCGCACTCGACACTGCCTGCTATGTATATGACATCAATGTAAAGAACTGCCGTTTCAACGGTGTACGCGATGGAAACAGTATCAAAGGCATGACACGCGACGTGCGCTTCGACAATCTCTTCATCAACGGTTCGCTTGCGCTTCAGGAGAAACCTTTCAAAAACTACAGCCAATGGCTCACTTATTCTGAAATGAAGCGTGTACCCAAATCCTACCTGCTCGATTTTTCCAGCAAACCCAAATGGAGTTATGTAATGGGTATCGAACTGGAAGCCATGCTTGATACATATCTGAAACACGGCGGTGATGACATTCTCGCCTACTGCCGCGAATATACCGACACGATGATTGCCCCAAACGGAGCAATTCGCGGTTTTCGTATGGAAGACTATAACCTCGACAACATACGTACCGGCCATTTCGTAACACGTATGTACCAACTCCAACCAGAGAAAAAGAATCTGCTCGCCATGCAACTCATGATGAAGCAGTTGAAAAAACAACCACGCACCATTGCCGACAAAGTATATTGGCACAAGGCCATCTACAGCTATCAGGTATGGCTCGACGGTATCTTCATGGGATTGCCATTCTACACACTTACCGCTCGCGACCTGCTGAAGCAGAAAGATGCACAGAAGATTTACGACGATGCCGTCAACCAAATCAGCGTAACCTACCAGCGCACATTCGACCCCAAGACCGGACTCAACCGTCATGCTTGGGACGAAACACACGAGATGTTCTGGGCGGACAAGGAAACCGGACTCTCACAGCATTGCTGGGGACGTGCGCAAGGATGGTACACCATGGCACTGATCGAACTGCTTGATGCTCTACCTGAGAACTATAGTCGCCGTGGCGAAGTCATCGAGCTGTTGCGCAAAGACCTCGATGCTGTTATCAAGTGGCAAGACAAAAAGACTGGTGTGTGGTATCAGGTGATGGATTCACCCGAACGTGAAGGCAACTATCTCGAATCTACTTGTTCGTCGATGTTTGCTTATGCACTGTTGAAAGCCTACCGCAAGGGGTATCTCGGAGAAAAATACCGTGATGCTGGAATCAAAGCCTATAAGGGCATCATCAACAACTTCATCCGCGTCAATGCCGACAAGACCATTTCGCTGACACAATGCTGTGCGGTAGCGGGCCTCGGTCCGGGCATCAGCGCCAAAGTGTTGAAGGCTGCGCCAAAGGTCAAAGAGAACAAACGACGCGATGGTTCGTTCCAATATTACCTTAGCGAACCAGTCAGAGACAACGATGCCAAGGGTGTAGGACCATTTATATGGGCATCACTTGAAATGGAAATGCTTGGTTTCGATACCGACAATACAACAGCCTCGATTAATCGCGAGGCTGTTCTTTTTCGTAACAACCCCATCATCACCAAAGCCGACAATCTCGCATCGCTCACAGTAGGCAACGGCCATTTTGCCGCCACCGTCGATGTGACCGGACTGCAAAGTTACACCACCGATTATGAGCAAGGCATCCCCCTCACCACCATGTCTGATTGGGGTTGGCACTCATTTCCCAACACCGAGAAACTGACACCTGCTGATACTGAAAAATCCTACGACTTAGGACATGGTCATCAGGAAGTGTATGCTGTAGAATACAAACAGAACGGACGCAACAAGCAGGCAACCGAATATTTCCGCGTCAACCCACATCGGCTCAACCTCGGCGCCATCGGTCTTCAACTCACCGACAACCAGTCAAAACCCATCGCCCACAACCAGCTCACCGATATTCATCAGGAGCTTCACCTCTGGGATGCTCAGATTGATTCTCATTTCCTGGCAGACGGAAAACCGGTTGATGTCATCACTTTCTGCCGTCCAGACCGCGACCAGTTGGTAGCACGCGTCAAGAGTCCACTACTCAAAAACCAGCAAGCAAAGGTTGCCATACGACTCCCCTATCCCACAGGAAAGCATGCCGACCATGCAGCCGACTGGAGCAAAACAGACCGTCACACCTCATCAATCGTCAAACAGGATGCACAATCTGCTCTGATTCAACATCAACTCGACTCCACCACCTATTATATATATGTGAGATGGAACGGCATTGCCGACCTGAAGCCCATGGGCAACCATCAGTATGCCCTGTCAACCACCGACGATGTGTTGGAGTTTTCGGCAGAATACAGCCTTAAGCCCATCGACCGTCCCGCATCTGAAACCTTTGCCGACCACATGAAGCGCAACCAGAAATTCTGGCACCGCCATTGGTCAGCAGGTGCATTTGTTGATTTCGGACAATGCACCGACCCAAGAGCCAAGGAACTGGAGCGTCGCGTGGTCCTATCACAATATCTCACCTATATCAACTGCGCAGGCAACATGCCCCCACAGGAAACTGGCTTGACCTACAACAGTTGGTTTGGTCGTCCGCATCTGGAGATGACTTGGTGGCACGCAGTAGATTTCTGTCTGTGGAATCAACCCGACGTAGTGGCTCGCATGTTACGCTGGTATGACGATGTGGCAGCTCCCGTTGCACGCAATATAGCTAAGCGTCAAGGATTCAAAGGACTGCGCTGGATGAAGATGACCGACCCTTGGGCTGGCGAAGCACCGTCAAACGTTGGTTCGTTTCTGCTCTGGCAACAACCCCATTACATCTATCTCGCTGAAGAAATGTATCGTGCCAACCCATCAGACCAAACGCTTAAGACCTATGCTGAACATGTGGAACAGACTGCTGAATTTATGGCAGACTTTGCCAAAGCCTGCGATCGCGGCGGGCAGTACATTCCACTCACTGGCGCCACTGCCATGCAGGAATGTATGCGCAAGGACTTTTCCTACAACCATCCCTTCGAACTCAGTTACTGGCGCTATGGACTCACAGTAGCACAAAAGTGGCGTGAGCGCATGGGCAAAAGCCGTAATGCTGATTGGGACAACATCATCAAGCGACTTGCACCATTGCCTGAGAAGAACGGCATCTATCAGGCAGGTCTTCCATCAAAGGAAGAACCGCGCTTTGACGAACATTGCTACAGCGACCATCCTGCCGTGCTGGGTGCTTTCGGCCTCATCCCCACTCAGGGTATCGACAGTATCAAAATGACACACACACTTGACGCCGTGATGCACAACTGGCATTGGGAGACTACCTGGGGATGGGATTATGGCATGATAGCCATGACTGCTGCCCGATTGGGAGAACCCGAAACCGCACTTCAGGCATTGCTGATCGATACACAGAAGAATACTTATCTGCCCAATGGTCACAACTTCCAGACTCCAGACCGTCTGCGACTTTATCTGCCAGGCAACGGATCTTTGCTCACAGCCATTGCCATGATGTGTTGCGGATGGGACGGATGTCAACAGCCGCTCAACCCAGGTTTCCCAAAAAATGGCAAATGGAATGTGCGTTGGGAAGGCTTCAACCGCATGCAATAAGTCGCTATAGATAATTGAAAACGAATGATAGATAGGCAGGGAACAGCCTTTGTGGATTACATCACAAGGATAACACGCGAGAGTCGCATACAGTTATTTTAGTTTTCAGAAAAATTCGACCACTCGACCACAGACATATGTATCCCGCTATCCATCAACACATTAAACGGTGGTCGATTATAAAGACATCGACCACCAATCGACCACCAATCGACCACCAAATTGTAAGCGCATCCACGATACTCATATATGATTATCAAAAAATAAAGAATATCGCTCAGAAATAATACTGAGCGATATTTTTTGATAACGTTTTGCCAAGGTTTGTCCAACGATTAGCAAAACTATTGCCTAACGGTTGGCAAAACTTTGACTAACATTTGGCAAAACTATTGTCTGACGCTTGACAAAAGTATTTTCAACGTTTGACAAGAGTATTATTCAACGTTTGATAAGAGTGTTATCCAACGTTTGATAAGAGTGTTATCCAACGTTTGACAAGAGTGTTATCCAACGTTAGATAAGAGTATTACCCAACGTTAGATAAAAATATTATCAAGGTTTGAAAAAGTTGTGATAATCACCACACCCCCATTTAGGCATCGATATAGCGTATTCACATTGCTGTTTCACGTTGATGACATTTAACAATAAGTGTGGTCGAAGTGTGGTCGTAAATTCCAAATCACAGGAATCGACCACACGTGTAAGAGTTTGACTGATAACATGATGCAGACATCTGTGGTCGTGTGGTCGAAATTTTATAAAAACTCAAATAACTATATGCTGATGCGCTAACCGTATTTACTCAATATCCATCAATTTTTCGTTTTTGGAATATTGCACAACTATACACTATTCACAATATGCTACGCAGCGTAGCAGAATATTTCAAGAAAACATGCATTTGAAATAGGTTGATGGCAAAGTGGTGTTCGATAACCTAACGTTCGCGAATACCATTGGTACTTAAAAAACACTAAATATTGAGCATGATAAGCTCTGATGTAACAGGTTTGTAATATGCAATGAGTAACTTTGCGCTTTCTAAATGATAAAATGAGAAACAAATGGTAATGACAGAAACTATGTTCTTGGTAGGATTCGTGGCATTCATAGCCGCTATTCTCCTGCTTGATATGTTTGTAATCGACAGAAAAGCTCACGTGGTGTCTATTCGCGAGGCAACAGTATGGACTTTTGTGTGGATTGGTTTGGCACTTTTGTTCGCTGTGTTTTTGTGGTTTCATGGCGACATGGTGCATGGCATAGAGAATTTTAATGACCTACAGACGGTTGCTTCGAAGTATGCATCACACCTGAAACTCCATCCCGACGATTTTGAAATGAGTTTGCAGCAATACCGACATTACATGACGGTATCATACATTTCTGGTTATCTGATAGAAAAGACGCTATCTGTTGACAACCTGTTTGTCATGATGATGATATTCACATCGTTTGGAGTTGGGAAAAATGAGTATCAGCATGTATTAAACTGGGGAATACTCGGTGCCATTGTATTGCGCTTTGTGTTTATCTTCCTCGGTTCTGCCATTATCAGTCGCTTCGACTGGGTATTGCTCGTCTTTGGCGTAGTGCTTGTGTATAGTGGTGTGAAGATGTATCTCAATCGGAACGACAAGGCGGAAATGAACGTGGAAAAGCATCCGCTCGTACGTCTGCTGTCAAAGACCGGACGCATACATACTCAGTTTGAAGGAGATAAGTTCTTTGTGCGACGAGCAGGACGACTCTTGCTCACTCCGCTGTTTGTCACGGTACTCGTTATTGAGTTTAGCGACTTGATATTTGCTTTCGACAGCATTCCTGCTATATTCTCTGTATCGCTTGATCCCTACGTGGTGTTCTTCTCTAATATTTTTGCCATACTTGGATTGCGTGCCATGTTTTTCCTACTGGCAGCCATATCCGATAAATTCAGATACCTGAAATTGGGAGTATGTGTGCTCTTGGTGTTTATTGGTGTAAAAATGCTTATCCATGAGTATGTGGAGATAGATGCCGTGGCATCTCTTGTGTTCATACTGGGAGTATTGGGAATAAGCATAGGTGCTTCACTTTTTGCGAAGAAGTCATAGTAGTCACCAAAAACGTCAGGTATAAATCGTCTGATTATAAAGATTCAGCCCGACCGTTGATACTGCTCATATAGACAGAACAACGGTCGGGCTGGATATTGTTACGTTACTGAATAACGCCTGTGGACTTGTCAGAATGTTGTTGACAACGGGCTGTTTACTCTTCCATCAACTTGCGGTAACGGCCTTTCTTGATTTCGGTGTCACCCAAGCGGCGGGCTTTGTTGATTTCGTATTCCGAATAACTGCCCTCAAAGAAGAATACTTCGCCATTGCCCTCAAAGGCCAAAATGTGTGTACAGATACGGTCCAGGAACCAACGGTCGTGGCTGATAACAACGGCACAACCTGCAAATGTCTCCAAACCTTCCTCCAAAGCACGGAGAGTGTTCACGTCGATATCGTTGGTAGGCTCGTCGAGCAACAGCACGTTACCCTCTTGTTTCAATGCCAAAGCCAATTGCAGACGGTTGCGTTCACCACCAGACAATACGCTACACAGCTTGCTCTGGTCAGTACCAGAGAAGTTGAAACGGGAAATATAAGCTCGTGCATTCACATCACGACCGCCCAGACGCAACGTTTCGTTGCCTTGCGAGATAACCTCATAGACGGTCTTTTTCGGATCGATGTCCTTGTGTTGCTGGTCAACGTAAGCCAACTTCACGGTATCGCCCACTTCAAAGGTGCCGCCATCTGCTTGGTCGAGCCCCATAATCAAACGGAACAAGGTGGTCTTGCCGGCGCCGTTAGGACCGATGACGCCCACAATGCCGTTGGGAGGCAACATGAAATTGAGGTCGTTGAAGAGCACTTTCTCACCGAAAGCCTTCTTCACATGCACAGCCTCTATCACCTTATTGCCCAAACGGGGACCATTGGGAATGAATATCTCCAACTTGTCTTCACGCTCTTTCTGCTCTTGGTTCAGCATCTGCTCATAAGAGTTCAGACGTGCCTTACCCTTAGCCTGACGTGCCTTCGGGGCCATACGCACCCATTCCAATTCGCGTTCCAGAGTCTTGCGACGCTTGGAAGCAGTCTTTTCTTCCTGCTCCATGCGCTTAGTCTTCTGGTCAAGCCATGAAGAATAGTTACCCTTCCAGGGAATACCTTCGCCACGGTCAAGTTCAAGAATCCATTCGCTCACGTCGTCAAGGAAGTAGCGGTCGTGGGTTACTGCTATCACAGTACCCTCATATTGCTGCAAATGCTGTTCGAGCCAATCGATGCTCTCGGCGTCAAGATGGTTGGTAGGCTCGTCGAGCAACAACACATCGGGTTTTTGGAGTAGCAAACGGCAGAGCGCCACACGGCGGCGCTCACCACCAGAGAGGTTGGTAACAGCCCAATCGCCCGGCGGACAATGTAAAGCATCCATAGCGCGTTCCAGTTTGGAGTCGATGTTCCAAGCATCTGTAGAGTCGATGATGTCCTGCACCTCGGCTTGTCGTTGCATCAGCTGGTCCATCTTGTCGGGGTCGCCATAGTACTCTTCCAGCCCGAACTTATTGTTGATATCCTCATATTCAGCGAGCGCATCATAGATGTGCTGTACACCTTCCATCACATTCTCCTTCACCGTCTTCTGTTCGTCAAGGGGAGGATCCTGTGGCAGATAGCCTACCGAATAACCAGGACTCCATACCACTTCACCACGTGAAGGCTGTTCGAGTCCGGCAATGATTTTCATCAGCGTAGATTTACCAGCACCATTCAGACCGATGATGCCAATCTTTGCGCCATAGAAGAACGATAAGTAGATGTCCTTCAGTATTTGTTTTTGGTTTTGTGGGATGATTTTCGACACTCCCACCATCGAAAAGATTATCTTCTTGTCGTCAACTGTTGCCATATTGATGTCGTGTTATAAGGGTTATTCCCACTCGATTGTTGCGGGTGGTTTTGACGAGATATCGTAGCAAACGCGGTTTACGCCCTTCACCTTATTGATAATCTCGGTAGATACTTTGGCCATGAAGTCGTAAGGCAGATGTGCCCAGTCGGCGGTCATGGCATCGGTAGATGTCACGGCACGCAGAGCAACAGGATGCTCATAGGTGCGCTCATCGCCCATTACTCCTACGGAACGAACCGTGGCAAGGAGAACGGCACCTGCCTGCCATACTTGGTCGTAGAGTGATACTTCTATCTCGCCATCGGTCATTTCTGCAGGTACTCCTGCTGCAAGCACACGGCGTGCTTCATCACCAGAGAGTTTAACCTTATAGTCGCGCAGACCGCGGATGAAGATATCGTCGGCATCCTGCAAGACGCGTACACGTTCGGGAGTGATGTCGCCCAGTATGCGAACAGCCAGTCCGGGACCAGGGAAAGGATGTCGGGTGATCAGATGTTCGGGCATTCCCAACGAGCGTCCGACACGGCGTACTTCGTCCTTGAAGAGCCATTTCAGCGGTTCGCAGAGTGAGAGGCGCATCTCTTCGGGCAGTCCACCCACGTTATGGTGACTCTTGATGACCTTACCGGTGATGTTGAGCGATTCGATGCGGTCGGGATAGATAGTGCCTTGTGCAAGCCATTTGGCATCGGTAATCTTCTTAGCTTCGGCATTGAACACCTCAACGAAGTCGCGACCGATGATTTTGCGCTTTTGTTCGGGATCGGTAACGCCTGCCAAATCAGCAAAGAACTTCTCGCTGGCATCTACACCAATCACATTCAAGCCAAGCACCTTGTAGTCTTCCATCACCTGAGAGAACTCATTTTTGCGGAGCATACCATGATCGACAAAGATACAGGTCAGCTGATTGCCAATGGCACGATTGAGAAGTACGGCAGCAACGGATGAATCAACACCGCCAGAGAGACCGAGGATGACACGGTCGTTGCCAATCTGCTCTTTCAGTTCCTTAACTGTTGTCTCGATGTAGTTGTCGGCACTCCAGTCCTGACGGCCACCGCAAATATCAACCACGAAGTTTTTGAGCAACTGGGTGCCCTGAACCGAATGGAATACTTCGGGGTGGAACTGCACACCCATCACAGGCTGATGACCATCGTATGATCCCATCAATGTGGCATCGGGACAGTAATATGCTGCATTCTCTACAGTTTCGGTAGAGGCAACTACCTCTGAACCTGTTGGGATGGCGGTAATGGTATCGCCATGACTCATCCATACCTGAGAGTTGTTGTCGAAGCCTCGGAAGAGCGGACACTCCTTGTTGATGGTGGTAAGATTCTGTCGGCCATACTCGCGACTTCCTGCAGGCTCTACATTTCCGCCGTTGTTGTAGGAAATGAACTGTGCACCATAGCAGATGCCGAGCACCGGAAGGCGTCCCAGGAACTGTGTGAGATCGACCTTGAAAGCTTCGGGATCGTACACGCTGTAGGGGCTGCCGGCAAGAATCACTCCGATAACTTCTTTGTCATCCTGTGGAAACTTGTTGTATGGCAAAATCTCACAGAACGTGTCGAGTTCGCGCAGACGGCGAGCGATGAGCTGTGTCGTCTGACTTCCGAAGTCGAGGATAATGATTTTCTGTTGCATACAGTATTATTTATTATTGTTTAGAAATTTCTCTGCTTCATCCAGCGCATTGAGTTTGCCTACGTCGAGCACTTTCAAGTCAGACTTGACGCATCCGTATATATGTGCACGGTGGCATATGCTGAGATAGAAATCGATAATGCTGAATTTATCGGGGAAGCGTTCCATCAATCGGAACAGTCTGGGAGAGAAAGAATGAATGCCAGAGAAGGCATACATATTGAGCGGTTCGCCATGCTGTGAGAGTCCTGTGCGACGGATATATTCGTAGGGACTTTTGATTTCGCCAGTCTCTATATTCTTCCATCCCATCAGGCGCATGGCATTGTCGAAGAGCAGGTAACGCTTGGTTTTGCGTTCACTTACCAGCAATACTGCATCGTCTTCGCTGTTGTGTTGCCGGGCAAACCAGTCGTAACAGACATTGTCAAGGATATCTACGTTATGAATAAGGATGGGCGATTGCTCATCGTCGAAACATGTAGCAGCCTTTTTCAGTCCGCCTCCTGTATCGAGCAACATGTCGCTTTCATCGCTGATGCGAACCAGCGGAGCATAGTCCTGTTGCGCCACATGATCTATGATCATTTGTGCAAAATGATGCACGTTGACCACAAAGCGTTCGTAGCCTTGGGCTATCAGTCGGCGGATAATAAGATCGAGTAAAGGCACACCATTTACTGGCACCAATGCCTTAGGCATCGTGTCGGTCAAGGGCTTCAGTCGGGTTCCCAGTCCCGCTGCAAATATCATAGCCTGCTTCATTCTGCCTACAAAGGTACGAATAAGCGAGCGTAATACAAAGAAAAAACTCGATTTTTCTTTTATTACCGAGCGCAAGTACCTTCGACGCAAAGCGTCAGAGGTACGAATAAGCGAGCGTAATACAAAGAAAAAAACTCGATTTTTCTTTTATTACCGAGCGCAAGTACCTTCGACGCATAGCGTCAGAGGTACGAATAAGCGAGCGTAATACAAAGAAAAAATGCTTTCGGGCATGCTCGATCTCTTTATCTATGAAAGCAATGGCATCTAAGTATCGGTGTTCACGCAGGTGGTAAAGTGCTTTATTTGTAATGGTCTGGTAGTAGATGTTGGTCATGCCGTATTCTTCTGCTTTCGCCAAGAGTGGTTTCATTTGCTTTTCCACGTTGGCAAAAATCCAATACATGTTTTTCATATAGTATTCATTCGGGATGCATTCGGGATGCATTCGGGATGTCTTCGAATTATGATCAACGTAATATGTGCATTATATTTTCCAAATAAATCCCAAGAAACTCCCAAGTAAGTCCCAACTAACTCCCAAAAACGAACAGACAATAATGGGAATATGATGGGAGGTCAAAGGACGGAATGGGGAGGCAAGAAGATATTTGTCTATTTTGACAGCTGTGTATTTATAAAAAAGACGCTGAAACATCCAGCCCATCAGCAGATGGCAGACCGCATGTTTCAGCATCTTTAAATAGAAGGTAGGGAATACTGATTCCCTTTTTCATTTATTTCATATTGACCTTAATGGTCTTCAGATCTTTATCAGCACTTGACGTACCTACCATCAATTCGTATTGACCAGGTACTACACGCATACTATTGCTCTTCGCATCCCAACCTTCAAACTGATCACGGGGCAACGGAATGCTGACCTTTTGACTCTGACCAGCCTTGACCGATATTCGGCTATAAGCACGCAACGTTTTGAGCGGACCTTCTGTGTCGGCAGTACGGCGCAGATAAACCTGAACCACTTCCGTTCCATCCATCTTGCCGGTATTCTTCACATTTACCGTTACCACGCCGTTCTTATATTGTGGTTTGCCCACTTCAAAAGACGTATAACTCAGTCCATAGCCGAAGGGATAGAGCACTTCACCTTTGAAATAGCGGTAAGTACGACCAGTCATACGATAGTCGAGGAAGTCGGGCAGATCATCGGTACTGCGGTAGAACGTTATGGGCAGTTTTCCTGAAGGGTTCACTTCGCCCATCAGAATCTCTGCCATGGCTTCACCACCACGTTCCCCACCATACCATCCTTGAACAATCGCATCGCAGAGTGGCGCTTCTTCTGTTAGAGCGATGGCGCCGCCCGAACAGTTGATAAAGACCACACGTTTACCAGCTTTGTGCAACAGTTGCAATATCTGGCGCTGAACGGTAGGCAGATTGATGTCTGTACGGTCGCCACCCTTGAAACCTGGGTCGCTCACTTTCATCTCTTCGCCTTCAACTCGCGGAGAGATTCCACCAACGAAGACGACCGTTTCAGCATCGCCCACCTGTGCCAGAATCTCGTCAGCAGTAGGTGTTTGCTTTTTACAGATGTCAAACTGCATGGCTGCCATTCCGCCTTCCTGCACATAGTCTATCTGTATGCGATAGTGGTGTCCGGCTTTGACTTCAAGTTGTGGGGCAGCTTCCTGAATACGTTGACGCACCTTCCAAATATTGACCAGCGTATCGCCATTGACCATGACGCGCACTTTATCATCTGCTCCGACACGCAGCGTAAGCGTTTCATCGGTATCAGCAACAAACTGTCCGTCGTAACGAGCAGAGAACTGCTCCAGATTGACACCTGGCGCAAAGACCGTATTGCCGCCATTGCTCAGATTGATGGGTGAAGTAATCGTTACGGTATTGACGGGTGTACCTTCCATCTCGGTATTATTCCAATATGTGGCTTGCATTCCCCTATTGCCCAATGGAGCCTTCATGTGGTCGAAACGACTCTCATAGACTTCTGCACGAGTCAGACCGCAACCTTGCACATAACGCACATCGCCCAACTTTTGGCGCAGTCCCTGCAGCATGGTGACGGTCTTTGTGGCGGAACCACTATAGTTTCCCCACATCATGATAGAGTCGTTAGCATTCGGTCCCATGACTACGATGCGTTTAGCATTCTCTTTCTTCAAGGGCAGAATACCGTTGTTCTTCAGCAGAATAGTTCCTTCACGTGCCATTTGCAAAGCGAGTTGCTTATGTTCTTTCGAGGCAATAACGCTTGAAGGAATCTTGGTCCAACTCACCAAAGAGTCGGCATCAAAGTCTCCCAATCTGAAACGTGCCACCAACAGTCGGCGCAAACTGGTATTGATACGCTCTTCGCTAATGTCTCCTCGTTTTACGGCTTCAGGCAGATTGCGGTATTCAGAACCACATTCCAAGTCGGTACCAGACTCAACAGCCTGTGCTACAGCAGCCGGACGGTCGGCTGATACACCATGAAATCCTGGCAGGAAGTCGCGGATGGCACCACAGTCGCTGGTGATGAGACCATCGAATCCCCATTCGTCGCGAAGGATTTGTCGCTCATAACGGGCATTACCACAACAAGGCTGACCGTCGATACGTTGGTAGGCACACATCACTTCAGCCACCTTACCTTTCTGTACCAAAGCCTTGAAAGCTGGGAGATAGGTTTCCCAGAGGTCACGTTCTGGCAACTGCTGAATATCGAACGTGTGTCGATTCCATTCCGGACCACTATGCACAGCAAAGTGTTTGGCACATGCCAACAGTTTTGCATAACGTTCTTTCGATGGTTTTCCGTCGAAGCTTTGACCTTGCAGTCCATTCACAACAGCAAGTCCCATACGTTCTGTCAGGTATGGATCCTCACCATAGGTTTCCTGTCCACGTCCCCAACGAGGGTCGCGATAAATATTAATATTGGGAGTCCAGAATGACAATCCTTGATAACGCGACACTTTACCGCTGTGTTTCGCTTCTTGATTTTTAGCACGTGCTTCGTCGCTCACAGCAGTAAAAACTTGGTAGAGCAATGCATCATCCCATGACGCAGCCATCATGGTGGTGATTGGAAATACCGTAACAAAGCCGTTACGGCCTATGCCATGAAGTGCTTCGTTCCACCATTGGAACGCCGGAATGCCCAATCGCGCAATAGCAGGTGACGTGTCCATCATTAGTTTAGCCTTCTCTTCAAGAGTCAGGCGTCCTAACAAATCATCGGCACGAACTTCTGCAGTAAGTGCAGGATTCTGATATGGTAAAGTCTGTGCTGTTGCATGCAGACTCAGCATTGCTGTTAGTGTCAGTAATGTCTTTTTCATCATGTTGTTATGTTTTTAGTTTAAGGTCTGTTACCAGCCCCTCATGAGTAATGTTGTTGAACCTATGTTAATTTTCTGTTTGTTAGTATTTGCTATAATCTATGTTCGTCCTTGTTGTTGTATAATCCTATTATATGCTGTTGCTTAGACGATAGCGTCTTAATGAAAAAACAGGGGCAGACCTTTCGACCTGCCCCTGTGGCATAGAGATATTAAGTATGTCTGTTATTTCAAGTCAGAAGCCTTGTAGATGACAGACTTCAGCTCTTTCACGGTTTTCACCTCTTCGCCCTCAGCATTTTTACTGGTGATTTGCTCTTCGAAAGCAAACTTCACGGTGAAGTCGCTCACGCCCTGAGAGGCAACAACAGGAGCGATAATCTTGGTAAAGATTTCGTTCTTATCGTTAGACAGAGCTACAGTTGCGTTGTAGTTACTCTCCATGTAAGCCTTGGTGCAATGAGAGAAATAGTGTGTTGCACCATGCTCCAGACCATAGGCTGCGTTGACAGCATCTTCGAATGCTGCAACACCTTCCTCGCTCAGGCTACCCTGGTTGTCGAGGGTTACCTCGCAACGATACCAGCCCATTGAGTCAACATCTGGATCAAGGTCTCTTGAACAGCTGCTGAAAGAGAGAGTCATAGCTACGGCAGCGAATGCTGCGGCTACATATTTCATAATTTTCATAGTCGTATGTATGTTTTAATGCTTTATTATTTCTTACCGTTTCTCAGACGAGGTGCACCAGCGCCGCTCTTATAGATAGCTGAGTTGAGCACTTTCTCAGTCTGCTGATAGTAGAGACCGTCGATACCCTTATCGGTATGGTGGTCAAGGTGACTTGGCTTAGCGCCTACGAAGTGCTGTGGGTTTGGCGATACCATCAAGTCTGTGGCCTTCAGTTCGGGATCGCAGTGAACCTTCAGCTCGTCAAGTCCTGCAGGATAGTAGGTGTCGAGTTCGTCCTTCCAAGTCTTCTGCCACTTACCTGGTGAGTTAGAAGTAGCGTTGAAGGCATTGTTGTTGAATGGCTGTCCGCCCTTCAGATAAGGATCGTTTGTGGTCCAGTTGTTGTAGATGTTGAATACAACCTTGCCACTTCCGTCACCACCCTGAATGTTACGAGCATCCCAACCGAGTGCATTCATAGCACGGTTCACGTCGTCAGCATCCTTGGTGTTAATCCAGATGTTGTCGTGAATGCTGGCTTCAGAGCCTCCAGGGATATAGCGAGTATTCATCCAAGCAGCCTTTGTAGAACGAGTCATGAAGTTCACGAAGGTGTTGTGGTGGATGTTGAGATTCCAACGTACAGAAGCATCCCATTTCAGGTTGCGGTTAGAGTCAGTAATCAAGCTACCCTTTGGACTATCGTAGAATACGTTGCCGCTGATTTCTACATTCTCCAGAATGTTTGACTTCGGCTTACCGTTGTGGTCAGCATGGATGTAGTTGTAACCACCACCGTTGTTGTCGTAGAATCCACTGTTATAGTGGCTGCAGTCAATCATCTTCAGGTTGTGGATATAGAAGTCGTTAGAACCCTGAATACGGAAGAATCCGCGGATAAGTCCCTGGAACGTACAGTTGTTCCATTCAAGGAGGGTTACATTGATACCCATACCGTTAGAGTACATGTTCATGAAGTAGTTACCTACAGCTTTTCCGTTTCCTTCCTGAGCATGACCATAGTTGGTAGCCATAGGAACGTCAAAGTCGAGATCCATGAAACGAATAGAGTCGATGTCAAGGGTAATGGTACTGTTCTCACCAGCATTAGGCTGACGACCCAACATGAAGTTACAGGTATTGACATTAGCACCAGTCTTGGTCATACCGCCGAGATATACTTTAGCGCGCTTACCCTGTGCAACATCCTCTGGGTTGGTGCGGAGTGTCATACCCTTGTAGATGTTGGGGTTGCTGGTGAAGTGGTAAGCCTTACCACCTTCCAGATAGAACACCTGGTTCTCTGCTACTGTTACATCGCTATTGTAGTTAGAGATGATGTTGTCGAGCTTCATGGAGTTGTATGACGAGATGTCATAGATGTTCATGTTCTCGCCAGTACCGATAGTATCCTTAGCAGTAGGCACGTGCTTGATGAGGATAGGAGCGCCTGGAGTACCCTTGGTACTCTTCATTACAGAGTTGTAGCAAGCGTCAACCTTTGCCTCGATCGAGCTATCCCATGCGTCGATGTTATAAACCGAGTTCTCAGACAGACCGTCGATAGTAAACTCAGCTACGTCGTTTACCCATGCTGACTCAGGAATATCGAAGTGCAGATAAGTGGGGTTGGTTGTAGCATTAGGAGTTGACTTCGAAGCGGTGAAGGTCAGATAGTCAATCTTCAGAACATTCTGGTCAGCATCTACAAAGTTGAAATGATCACGGAAGATTTTCTTCTTATCATCAGAATACTTGCTGATGTTGCGGTCCAGACGTACCACCATAGAAGTCTTGGTGATGTTTAATGTCTGGATAACGAAAGGTACATCATAACGGACACCAGTCTGCATGCCGAAGTAATCAGCCCATTCTGTACCGTGACCATAACCATACCAGTCAGAGTTTTTAGGGTCAGTCTTCCAACTGTCGTTGTTAGCATCGTATGAGTGGAGTGCACGGATAGCGAAACGGTAGTCGGTCTGATAGCTCAGGTTCTTGATCACCAAATCAAACTGCTTAGGATCAGTCACTACCACGTGACCTGCCAGTTCCTTGCCGTCAACACCAGCCTCGGTGTCGATCCATGCCTGTTCACCATTTGCCACATAGTTCTGAATCGCCCATTTGATTTCATAGGCCACAGCATCATCTACGGTGTACCAGTAGAGGTGTGCTGTGTTCAAATCGGTAATCGCGCAGTTGTAGGGATCGGTAGAACCCTTACCGGTGTTGTTGTCCGTGCGGAATGCCGGACGGAACAGCTTATCACGGTTTGCCGATTCGCTGATGTCATCGTCCTTACAAGAGAATATGGACAGCGTAGCCATCAGCATCATTGAATATATGAATAATTTTTTCATTGTCTTTTAGTCTTTCTTATGTTAATAAGGAATTACTGCTTAGAAACCGTAATAGTTCTTGTAGCGTCCGTCAGAGCGAGCAATGGCTTCCTGTGGATAAGGGAGCAAGTAGCGTACTGCGGGCAACTGCTGTACGGTAGCCTCAGGATTCTGGGTATCAATATCGAAGTTGACCACAGCACCGTTGTTCACAATCTTGATGCTTCCATCCTCATCGCCACGGATGTAACCGAAGAGGGAGTAGAGTACTTCGTTCTTGAGCACACCTTCTTTCGACCAGATGTTTTCGCTGTTACCCCAAGCCACATCATTGGCTGATGATGTCTGACCCGTGATAGCTCTTGCCGAAACAGGCTCGTAAGGCAGACCGAGGTTTGCGAAATAGTCTTCAGGTTTGCTGCTGGGCTGTACGTCTGGCGTCCAAGGATTGACGATGTACAGCATGTAGAGGTTGCTGTTGGGGAAGTTGGCGTCGCCAGTATTCTTCACATATACATAATAGATGTTGGTCATAGCCGAGATATTGGCATAGTCAATACCATCGTGCTCGCTGATCATATCAATGTAAGGTGAACCTGTTGACTGGTCTTCTGCTACACCGTAGTAAGCCAAGAAGGTGTAGAAAATCTGCTCTGAGTAGAGGTTGTTGCGGACAAGATCCTTCCAACGCATGTTCTCACCAGCAAACTCAAACTTACGCTCGTCGAGCACAGCCTTGAGGAAGTCTTCCTTGGTAGCAGTCTGAGCAGAGGTCAGTTCATAGTTAACACCATTGTATGCACGACGGCGAACCTGGTTTACAGCGTCGATAGCTTCCTGTGTAGGAGCTCCGTTCACTTCGTTGTCAGCCTCAGCAAACATCAGCAACACGTCAGCATAGCGGATGTAGGCAAAGTTGATACCGGTGTTTCCGGTAGAAGCCTTACCGAGACCTACAGTGTTCCACAGCTTAGACCACTTGTTGTTATACATGGTGTAGCTGAAGTTGATAGCGGGCAGACCCTGGTTTGAGTAACCCCATGTACCGCAAACATAGTCGCGACGGGCGTCACCCTCTTTGAACATGTGGCGATAGAAACGAGTGGTGCGAACGTTACCGCTTGTAGAACCCCATGCTTGGTTAGAAAAGTCGGTTTCGTTGTTAGCGTCAACTTCGCTCTTTGGACCTTGAGCATAACCCCAAGCACCAGAGTAGTCCTTACCGAAGGGAATTTCGAAGATTGCATCGTCACCCTTAGTTGCAATGTGGTTGCACTCGTCAACGAATACATCGCGGAAGCTCTTGTTGAGTGAGTGACCGCCGGCATCAATAACCTTCTTGGCATAGTCGCGTGCAATCTGATAGTATTCCTTATAGTTAGAAGGACGAGTCATCTTGTAACCATTCACGTCGTTGGCATCGTGGTTCAATGAGTAACCACCAGCCTGCAAGGCGAGACGTGCAATCATGGCATAGGCAGCTTCCTTCGAGATGCGCTCGGGAGCGTCGAGGGTTGCGTCCTTGTCAGACTGCATCCATTCTGCAGCGTGACGGAGGTCGGCAATCAGCGAATCGCTGACAACCTGACGGTCTGTTACTTCAGGATAGAGATTGTTGGTCTCATAGGTAGCCTTGAAGGTGAAGGGGATATCGCCCCAGTAGGAGAGCAGTTCGTGATAGAACATTGCACGCATAACCTTGGCTTCACCCATCATCTGGGTCAGTTTGGTCACGTTGGGTACTTCCTCGGTTACCACACCGCCATTATCTTCGCCATCGGCAATTTCAGTTTTCATCTTCTCTTCATAGAGCTTGCTGTTCTTCAGGTTGAAGATGAATTCGTTGGCAGTTTCTACGCCTTTGTAAAGTGCATTCCAGAGGCTGTTGATGTTGCCGGCATCCGAACGCGTATCGAAACGTGCGGGTTTGTTGCCCGATGCAGTTTCGCTGGTGTTGGTAGAGAAGTCAACATCGCTGTTCAGCTGGAAATCCTTGTACAGATTATTACCGAAGGTGTTTCCAGAGAGAATCTGTGCATAAACACCATTCAGTGCAGTAGAAATCTCGCCTTCGTTGTTGTAGATGAACTCAGTGTTTGCTGATGTTGAGTCTGGATCTACAGCAAGGAAATCGTCGCATGCTGTCAGCGACAACATGGCCATTCCACTGATAAATATCTTATTGAGTTTCATATTGATTTCAGTTTCTTAGGTTTGTATCTTTAGAATGTTACGTTGAGACCGAAAGAGAAGGTGCGTGAACGTGGGTAGCGGTTGTAGTCCATAGAAGGAGTCAGACCAGACTGCACGTCAACCTCGGGGTCGTAACCAGAGTAGCTGGTGAGGATGAAGAGGTTTGAAGCAGAAACGTAAGCACGGACTTTCTCGATACCAAACTTCTTGGTGATGAGGTTCGGCAGGGTGTAACCTACGGTAACGTCGGTGCAACGGAGGAATGAACCATCTTCTACGAAGTATGAGAACATCACGTTGTTGACTACGTCTGCAGGGTTCCACAGGCTTGCATTAGCATTCAGATTCTTGTAGAGTCCCAGTGCACCGTTGATATAGACGTTTTTGTAGAGTGTCTCACCGGTGATGTTGTGACCATCGTTGTTAACAAATCCCTCTGGGGCGGTATAACGCCAACGCTTGTCAGCAAACTTAGAATCTACGTTGAAGAAGTTGTACTGGCTTGATGATGATGATGACATAGCGAATGCTGTGGCATTATATACATCAAAGTCGAGCATGTAAGTGAAGTTGGCTGTGAAGTCGAAGCTCTTCCACTGACCTGACAAACCGAAACCACCTTGCCATTTGGGGTTGGTGTTACCGATTACGGTCATATCCTTCTGGTCGATCTGACCGTCACCATTGAGGTCTTTCAGCTTGATCTTACCGGGCAGAGTAGAGTAACCTGAGTTAGATGAGCTGAAGATACCGTTACCGGTGTTATTCTCGTAACCGTCGGTAACAGTACCGCCGATGAGCATGCCGTTGAGTGTAGCTTTGTTGTTAGGAGTGGCCTCGTAAGAGGCTGTTTCAGGATAGGTAAATTCATCCCAGTTGTAGAGTCCGTCATATACGAAACCGTAGAACAGACCGAGTTCACCACCTACCTGCATCACGTAGTCATTTTCGATAGATGACTTCCATTTACCAGCAGTATTATAAAGCGGAGTGTTACCGTCAGAAGCATTCAGCTTCTTGATGGTCATCTTGTTGTGACCGAGAGTGAAGTTACCGCTTACCACATAGTCTTTACCACGTACGATGTCGCCGTTGACGGTGAGTTCCCAACCGTTGTTGGCTACCTTACCGATGTTCTGCATCTGCTTCTGGTATCCTGATACGCCAGGAATAGTAGAATTGTAGAGCAGGTCACGTGTGGTATTCCAATAGATTTCAGGAGTGATGCTCAGACGTCCACCGAAGAGTGAGATGTCCATAGCAAGGTTGCGGGTGATCGTAGTTTCCCACTTGATGTCCTTGTTAGGATAGTTACCTGGAGCACCATAGTAGAGTTCACCACCTACAGTAGCCTCACCGAAAGCGGGACCGCCAGTAGCATTGGTGGTGTAGAGATAGCGCCAGAGGTCGTCAGCGATATTGTTGTTACCGGCGAGACCGAAGGCAGCGCGGAGTTTCAACTGATCAATCCATTTCACATCTTTCAGGAATTTCTCCTTATTGATCACCCATGCACCAGAGATAGAGGGGAAGTAGCCCCACTGGTTGCCGGGAGCAAACTTGGTAGAACCGTCAGCACGGAAGGTACCTGAGATCAGATATTTGTGCTGGTAGTTGTATGAAACCTGACCGAAGAACGATGCTGTGCGGTTGGCAGTAGAACGCTTGGTGTAGGTCTGTTCAGCATAGGGCTGACCGAGTGCCATATTGTTGAGGGCTGTTTCTGCATCGATGTTTTGATCGAAGAGGTGGGCAGCCTGCTGGTTTGCCTTATACTGTGAGTGATAGATCTCCTGACCCAAGAGGAACGACAAGTTGTGCTTATCCTGGAGAGTCAAGTCGTAAGAAGCGGTATTGGTCCAAGTGTATGACTCAGAGTTTCTCTTGTAGAGCATGGCAACAGGCTTATTGTTGTTGATGGCAGCTTTTGCCATACCGGTCTGCCAGCCATAGAAACGTTCAGTATCGCTGAATCCGAGTGTGTAGTTACCCTCACTGCGCAGAACGAGACCCTTGATGGGAGACCACTTCAGTGCAAACTGGTTGGTGATGGTGTAACCATGCTTCTTCTGGGTGTTGGTTTGGATATCGTTGACAGGGTTTGTCAGACGGAAGTTGCTGGCATCAGCCTCATTTTCCATCTCTTCGTATGAACCCCACTCACGCAGACCTGCTGTAGGACGGTAGCGCAATACGTCGATGAGACCACCTGAACCGATGTTGTCACCACCTGCACCTTCGTCACGACGATAGCTGATCTTAGGATTGTAGGTGAACTCAAGGTTCTTGGTAATCTTGGTATTGAGCTTGAGGTTGATGTTGGTACGACGTACGCCTGAACCGAGGATAATACCCTTATCTTCTGACTGAGTCAGTGAGAGGTTGAAACGTGTAGTCTCGTTACCACCACCGATGGTCACGTTGCTGGAGTAGTTGACGGGGTGGTTGCCCAAAACCTCATCCTGCCAGTCGCGGGTAGCCTCGTTGCGATAGAGAGAAATGTCCTTAGGGTTACCGAAGTTGCCACGGAAAGGCTTAGCCCATGAAGAGCGGTTGCCGTTAGCAGCAGCACGGTCATACTGATAGTCAACAAATTCGAAGGTGTTCATCTGGCTCATAGAGCGTGCCAATGAAGATACGCTGAGACGTCCGTTGAACGACACCTGAACCTTACCTGTCTTAGCAGATTTAGTAGTAACTACAACAACACCGTTACCACCCTTCGCACCATAGATAGCGGTCAGAGAAGCATCTTTCAACACGTCGATTGAAGCGATATCCGTGGGAGGAATATCATTGATGTTGTCAACCTGGAAACCATCGACGATGAACAGTGGCTGGTTGCTCTGAGTTACAGACGTGGCTCCACGAACGCGGATGTTGATGTCGGCACCTGGCTGACCATCGACTGTTGTAATCTGCACACCGGCAATCTTACCCTGAAGGGCTTCGGCTGCTGATGATACAGGAACCACTGCCAGTTTCGCACCGCTTACCGAACCGACCGAACCGGTCAGGTCTTTACGTGCTTTACTGGTGTAACCCACAACGACCACCTCATCAAGGGCGGCGTTGTCGTCCTGGAGGACGATTTTCAGATTGCTACCTGCTGCAACTTCCTGAGTCACCATACCGATGTATGAGATGACCAGCTTCTTCGAGGCAGGCACCTTGATGGTGAAGTTACCGTCGAAGTCAGTTACGGCTGCATTCTTAGGATTTCCCTTTTCTACTACGGTTGCACCAATAACGGCTTCGCCATTGGAGTCTGTGACTGTACCCTTAGCGACGGTCTGTGCATAAGCATTACCGACGATCAAGAGCATACACAGAACAAGTACCGTGCGTGAAATACTCTTAAAATAAACAGACATAAAATTAGTAGTTTTGAAAATTAGTAATATTTTTGATGTTGTTTGTTTGCAAAGTTACTTAAAATTTATTAAAACCCACCTAAAAAAGGTGAAATGTTCCACGTAAACGTTTACATTGGAATTGTTGCTTCCAATGATATTGGGTGGAAGTCGGTTTCCGTATTGGTCCCCCATCAGCACTCTGGAGCGATGAGTTTCGCTCCAGAGACTTGATGGGATTTGAGGGCAAAAGGATTTTCCCATAGATGCTGTTGATGTGTATATAATTGTCAGTAGTTTGATGATGCAAAGATACTACTTTCTTTTCGTTGCTGATAAATATTCATCGCATTATTACACGTAAACGTTTTCGCTAATTGTTGCAGGTACAGGCTGTGCTTGAAGTAGTTTTATAGGAGGTATTACAAAAAGGATCATTCGTGTTCTTTATATATATTATAATGTATACGCACGCACACGCGCACACGAGAATCTCTTAAATTGTTAACACCGAACACCAATATGGCACCATCCTACAGTTATTTTAGTTTTCAAGAAAATTTCGACCACACGACCACAGATATCCGCATCACGCTATCCTTCAACATCTTACAGGTGTGGTCGATTCCTAAAAATCGGGATTTTCGACCACACTTCGACCACCAGTGCAACGATGTGATGTACACGAATCAGCCTAAAGAATGATGCTTTTCAATGTGGAATTACTATTGTTTTCGGCAAAAGAGCAGAGCTGAGTTACTTTTGTCCTTTCAGGACGTGGTTGATTATGTGCATTCATATCCGCAGGGCGATGCCCTGGGCTAAGGAAACCATTGGGCTTTCAGCCCGCCTTTGCTTGTTTGGTTATTAACACATCTTTAGTTGTTGGGTATTAGCCCGTCTTTAGTTGTTGGGGATTAGCCCGTCTTTAGTCGCTGGGTTACTAACGCCCCGAATGGGGCAAAATCTTCATAGCCCAGGGTAACACCCTGGGGTGTATGATTTTATTTAGCCTACGTCCTGTAAGGACAAAAGTAAAGCGTGATCCTATTTTCCTTATAAAATACTATCGTTTATCAGCACTTTGACAAGCCTTGATAACACCTTTATCAAATATTGGATAACACCTTTATCAAATATTAGATAACACTTTCATCAAACGTTGGATAATACTCTTATCAAACGTTGGATAATACCTTTATCAAACGTTGAAAACAATTTTACCAAACGTTGGGCAACACTTTTGCCACACGTTGGGCAACACTTTTGCCAAACGTTGGGCAACACTTTTGCCAAACGTTGGGTAACACTTTTGCCAAACGTTGGGTAACACTTTTGCCAAACGTTGGGTAATACCTTGACAAAACACTTTCTCCTAAATATCGATCAGTTTATGATAAGCATTTTCGTTAAGCCAAATAACGCAATTTGGTGGTCGATTGATGGTCGACACTTCAGTTTCGACCACAGTATAAAGCACTGACCGACAACATGATACACTCATCTGTGGTCGTGTGGTCGAAATTTTCTTAAAACTATATTTTATGTTTGCCATCCGAGAATTGTGTTGTAGCAAAATGAATTATTCTTTCATCATCATCTTACAAATACGATCTTGGAAGAGGCGAGACTCGGCTACTGGAGAGTCAACATTGATGATGGAGAAAATGTACCAATGGTCATCAGCAGCAAGAAGATAACCGCAAAGTGACGATGCACCATAGGTGGTCATAGTGCCTGTTTTACAAAATAAACGACCTTTGTAGTCGGGATGGCTCATACGGGTAAGAAGCGAACCGCGTCGCTCGCCACCTACAGTGGATGCCAAAGCCTCATCAATAAAGAAATCCTTCAACTGCTTGTCACCATAAGCATAGCGCAGCATATCAACAAGAACAGAGGCTGACAGACGATTTTCGGGCGACAGTCCTGAACCGTCGTGAAAGACAAGACGCGTTGAAACACTATCGAGCACTTGTGTTTTCTCTCTCCAGAAAGTTTCGGCATAATGTTTTGCATCCCAATTCATACGACGGTTGGGCATCAATCCCTGCTTCCAGTCAAGATGATAGAACACAGCATCTGCCTTAATATTGCTGCTATGGATGAGCATGGGAGTGATGACATCGCGAAGCAGATGGGATGAGGTGGCAACATAATGATACTTGCCACCACCGAAACGACCCTTTGAACGTCTTGCATTGACCGTTTTATCATTGCGTACGGTCACTCCATTCATACGCATAGAGGCTCGGAAGGTGCGATCCACATAGCGCTTGCCACGGAGAAGAAGTGGAGTCCGGTTGTAAGGTATATCCCATGCTTTCGCCGTAGGATGCGGACGCAGCGTATCTTCTCGTGCCAAAGTGATATACACATTGCCACGAACATGACGGATTCCCCTACTCTGCATCTTCTTGATGAGTGGATCAAAACTCTCCATGAGTGGGTCATCATCGGCCATCAGAAGGAGATTACCCACAAGGGTGTCACGCTTCATCTCTCCCATGGCGAGGATGTGTTCACGATATTGGTGGTTCATGCCTAAAGTCTTGAGCGCAGCAATAGCGGTGGAAATCTTCATACATGAGGCAGGTATAAAGCTTTCCGTATCATGATATCTATAGACATAGCGTTGGGTGGTGGCGTCAAAAACAGAGACGGCAATCTTGTTGGTGTCTAGTCGCAACGGTTTGTGCATCAGACTGTCCAAACGGTGTTGCATCCTTTCGTCACATGCAAGCATCTCTGGTGTCACATGCAGCGTAGGCTTCTCTTCCTGTACTGGCTCGTCTGCACTTAACCAACTAAAGAATGCAACAAGCGCTACTATGATATAATAAATGACTGTGATAACCGCAGCAAGGAAGAGCAACAACAATGCTACCCTTCCTTTGCGAATGCGTCTTCTACGTTTTTTTTCCATCTTGTATAAGCCCCACTTAAGTGCGGTCTTTAGCTATGATTCCCCCACCCCACAGGGGTAAAGGGGAATCGTTCATTCATTTCAATATAATTCTGGTGTTCAAGAAATAATCTCGTTGGCACGAGTAAGTGCCAAGTCGATATGGCTGCAGATATTCTCCTTGCCCAACAATTTCTCAAAATTGTTGCGGCGCAACACGGCTTCAACCTTGGGATTGACGCCCGACAACACGACAGTGATACCTTCCTTCTGGCTCATCAAACACATGTTCTCCAAGTTGTGAAGACCGGTAGAGTCGATAAACGGCACCTTACGCATGCGGATGATGCGCACTTTGGGTCGGTCGTTATAGCTCGACATGATATCCTCGAAGCGGTTACCTGCACCGAAGAAGTAGGGACCGTTAATCTCATACACCTCCACTCCTTCAGGAATAGTCAGGTGGATAAGGTCGCCACGCTCCATGTCTGCATCCTCGTTGAGGTCGATTTCATCGTAGATAGCTGTCACATCGGTAGCTTCTGATACACGTTTCATAAAGAGCAGACATGCACAGATAAGGCCAAATTCAATAGCAACGGTAAGATCGAATATGATGGTAAGGAAGAATGTGAGCAACAATACGGTAACATCGCTCTTCGGATTGCGCAACATAGCAAGGAAGGAACGCCAACCACTCATATTATAGGATACCACCACCAATACTCCTGCCAAACAAGCCATCGGAATGTATTGTGCCAAGGGCATGAGGAAAAGGAAGATGAGCAACAACACTACGGCATGTACAATACCGGCTACGGGGGTACGTCCACCGTTGTTGATGTTGGTCATCGTGCGTGCAATGGCACCAGTAGCGGGAATACCGCCAAAGAGTGGCGATGCAATATTAGCCAATCCCTGACCTATCAATTCGGTATTGGAGTTATGATGATCACCTATCACACCATCTGCCACTGTAGCAGACAGCAACGATTCGATGGCTCCCAACACAGCGATTGTCACTGCCGGACCTACCAATCCCTTAATGGTTTCCCATGAAAGGGCGGGCAACGTGGCTTCGGGCAGTTCGGAATGGATGCTAAAGCGGTCGCCAATAGTTTCTATGGTGGTCACACCGGCATACTGTTTGAGCAACAAGGTTGCCACAGTGATGATAATAATTGCCACCAATGAACCCGGCACCTTCTTGCTCACACGCGGTGTGAGTGCGATGATAATGACACTTGCCACACCCATCACGGTGCTCCAAAGGTCGATATTCGCTATATTATTAATATATGCCACCCATTTTTCCATGAAGTCGGCAGGTACAGTAGTCATCTGCATACCTAACAAATCCTTTACCTGAGTGGTGAAAATGGTAACGGCGATACCACTGGTGAAGCCCACAACAATAGGATAAGGTATATATTTGATGATGGTTCCCAATCGCAATACACCGAGAAGTATCAGAAACACACCTGCCATCAGTGTGGCAATGGTCAGACCCTGCATACCATATTGCTGAATGATGCCATAGACGATGATGATGAAAGCACCTGTAGGACCGCCAATCTGAACCTTGCTACCACCGAAAAGCGAGCAGAACAGTCCGGCAACAATGGCAGTGATGATACCCTTCTCTGGTGAGACACCACTGGCTATACCAAAAGCAATCGCCAATGGCAAAGCTACTATACCAACTATTAGTCCCGCCATAACGTCGGCGACAAACGTCTTTTTGTCGTAATGTGCAATAGCCGAAAAGAACTTCGGCTTAAAATCCAATGTTTTTATCATTATTATACTGAAAACAAAAATAATAAGGTGACGCCGTGACGGGTGTCACCTTATTAATAAATAAGTGATACTTAAAGTTACTTGTTTTTGAGCAAATCACGTATCTCAGCAAGAAGTTCTTCCTGAGTAGGACCAGCAGGAGCTGCAGGCTGTTCGGGCTCTGCCTTTTTGCGGTTGAACTTATTGATACCTTTAAGCATCAGGAAGATACAGAAAGCAATAATCAAGAAGTCAATGACATTCTGTACAAACATGCCATACTTCACCTCAGCATCAACAACCTTAATCGACAGTGCAGAGAAATCAACACCACCAGTGAGCACACCAATGATAGGCATCAACACATTGTCAACCAGACTTGAAACGATCTTTCCGAATGCACCGCCGATGATAACGCCGACAGCCATGTCCAACACGTTCCCCTTCATGGCAAACTCTTTGAATTCACTAATAAAACTCATAACTGTTTCCTTTTTTTAATTATATGTTACACGAGTGATTTAATTATTCATTCTGCAAACTCCAAGTGGCAAACACCACACTTTTGTCACCTGTAATTGTGTTAAAGTCTCATCTTTTAACTTTATTAAAAGAATTAACTTCCATTTCTTCTGCAAAATTAGATATTTTTTTGTAACTTTGTGCCCGAAAACAGGAAAAAGTGACTTTTGTGCCACATTTTTCAATATTAATGGGACAAATTATAACAAACCTTTTAAATATTTTAAGAAAATGACAAAAGTAGCAATTAACGGTTTTGGCCGTATTGGTCGTCTGGCTTTCCGTCAGATGTTTGAAGCAGATGGTTACGAGGTTGTTGCCATCAACGACCTGACAAGTCCTAAAATGTTGGCTCACCTTCTGAAGTATGACACTGCTCAGGGTGGTTTCGCTGGAAAGTACGGCGAAGGCAAACACACCGTAGAGGCTGGTGAAGACTACATCGTTGTTGACGGTAAGAAAATCACCATCTACGCTAAACCAAACGCAGCTGAGCTTCCTTGGGGTGAGCTGGGTGTTGACGTAGTTCTCGAGTGCACAGGTTTCTACACTTCAAAGGAGAAAGCTTCTGCACACATCAAGGCTGGTGCCCGCAAGTGCGTTATCTCTGCTCCTGCAGGTAACGACCTTCCCACTATCGTTTACAATGTAAACCACACCACTCTGACCAAGGACGACAACGTTATCAGCGCTGCTTCTTGCACCACTAACTGCTTGGCTCCTATGGCTGCTGCTCTGAACAAGTACGCTCCTATCGCCAGCGGTATCATGTCAACCATCCACGCTTACACTGGCGACCAGATGATTCTTGACGGTCCTCAGCGCAAGGGCGACCTCCGTCGTTCACGTGCAGGTGCTCAGAACATCGTTCCTAACTCAACTGGTGCTGCTAAGGCTATCGGTCTCGTTATCCCAGAGCTGAACGGCAAACTGATTGGTTCTGCTCAGCGCGTTCCAACTCCTACTGGTTCAACCACTATCTTGGTTGCTGTTGTTAAGGGTAAGGACGTTACCGTTGAGGGCATCAACGCTGCTATGAAGGCTGCTCAGACTGAGAGCTTCGGTTACAACGAGGATCAGATTGTATCAAGCGATATCATCGGTATGAAGTTCGGTTCTCTCTTCGACGCTACCCAGACCATGGTTAGCAAGATCGACGACGACACCTATCAGGTACAGGTTGTTTCTTGGTACGACAACGAGAACAGCTACACCTCTCAGATGGTTCGTACTATCAAGTACTTCTCAGAGAACTGCTAATTAGCATTGTCCCCAAAAAGGCAACATTGATAAAGCCGCCCTTGGCATGTGCCTTGGGCGGCTATTTTTCTAATTTGACAAAATTATAGCTATCCTTCAATACACTTCTAACCGCTTATGCCATTCGATATGATAACCATTCTTGGTCCTACTGCATCGGGAAAGACCGACCTTGCCGCCCATTTGGCAGTAAGCTTGAGAAACTGTGAAATCATCAGTGCAGATAGCCGACAGGTTTATAAACACATGGACATCGGAACCGGAAAAGACTTGAAGGACTATGTGGTTAATGGTACGGCAGTGCCTTATCACTTGATAGACATCTGCGAACCTGGCACGAAATATAACCTTTTCCAATATCAGCAGGATTTCCAACAGGCATACAACGATATCAAGAACAGAGGCAAGATGCCCATCCTATGTGGTGGCACTGGACTTTATATCGAAGCTGTATTGAAAGGATATTCCCTATCACCCGTTCCACAAAACGAGCAACTGCGCAAAGACCTTGAAGGCAAGTCGCTGGAACAACTTACGGCTATGCTTCAAGAATTGAAAGCACAAAACGGCTCTGTCATGCACAACACGACCGATGTTGATTCTGCACAACGTGCCATACGTGCTATAGAAATAGAGACCTACAATCTCCACACACCGACAGAACTGCGACAGGTGCCGCCCGTCCATTCACTTATCATCGGAGTAGATATCGACCGCGAAGCACGACGCAACAAGATCACCGAAAGACTCAAATCGCGTCTTGAAGAAGGCATGACTGATGAGGTGAAAGCCCTACTTGACAGGGGAATCCCTGCAGAAGACCTGATTTATTACGGACTGGAATACAAGTTTGTGACTGAATATCTTATAGGTAAACTCAGTTACGAAGAGATGTTCAAACGGTTGGAGATAGCCATTCACCAGTTTGCCAAGCGACAGATGACATGGTTTCGAGGCATGGAACGTCGCGGATTTACCATACATTGGATTGACGCTCTCCTACCAATGGATAAAAAAGTGGAGGAGATTCTGCGCATTTCCAAATCGGAATAATCACAACCAATTATCAGTATTCAACATTAAAAGAAATATATAAGGTGGCAGTAGATGATAAGAAGTGGGGCATCCTATATTGCCCCAAGCACCGTTCGGGCAAGCAGCGCGAACGTATTCAGCGTGCACTCAATGAGCATGGTGTGGATTACGACTTTGTGCAAAGCGAGACTGCAGGCAGCGTAGAACGCTTGATAAATATGTTGATTCACAACGGCTACAAGACTATTATCATTGCCGGTGGTGACTCGGCACTCAATGATGCGGTAAACTGTCTGATGAAAGTAGAGAAACAAATGCGCGACACCATTGCCTTGGGACTCATTCCCAACGGTTTGATGAACGATTTTGCACGCTATTGGAACTTTCGTGAAGGCAATCTTGACCAGACTATCAGTTGGCTGAAAAAGTATCGTGTACGCCCCATCGACCTTGGTTGCGTGCGCTACACCAATAAGAAAGGCGAACAATGCCATCGCTATTTCCTCAACTGCATCAATATCGGCATGGTGGCAGACGTGATGAACCTGCGTCAGCAAACGCGCGCCATATTGGGTTCTCGCTTTCTTTCTATTATTCTGTCCGCCATATTACTCATCTTCCACCGCATGGATTATAAGATGAGCATCAAAATCAATGCCGAAACCATACAACGCCGAGTGATGACGCTATGTATAGGTAGTGGCCCTGGTTACGGATTGACACCTAACGCTGTGCCTTACAATGGACTTTTGGATGTATCGCTGGTATATCAAGCCAAAATAGTACAGATATTCCACGGACTATGGATGATGCTGACAGGTCGTCTGCTCAACCATCGCATGGTGCACCCCTATCGCACACAAGAAATCGTTATAGAAGATGGTGGTAAAGCCTTGGTATCTGTTGACGGACGTCCGATGGGAACTCCTGTAGGTTCCTATCGCATCAATGTAGAGCAGGAAGTGATACGTTTCCTTATTCCAGATTAAACTTCTATCTATTATAAGTCAAAGGAAAAGACGCATCTTATCCACAAACCGAAATGCTTTTCAGCTTTTCCTCATCATTGATGGCAATACGGCGACCATCAAGAATCACCAATTCCTCCTCAGCAAAAGCAGACAAAGTACGGATGGCATTACATGTTGCCATACTTGACATACTGGCAAGATCTTCTCGACTCACCCGGATATTGAGGGTTTTCCCGTCGCTCTCTGTACCGTATTTTTCCTTTAGGCGCAATAGTGCTTCTGCCAATCTGCCACGTATATGCTTTTGTGTCAAGTTGACAGTCTGTTCATCGGCACGTCCTAAGAGATTGGCCAGATGTTTGATAAAACATATCGCCAACTGATTATTTTCCGTAATAAGAAATTTGACAACGGATATAGGAATAAGACCAAGTTTCGAAGCTTCGATAGCTGATGCCGATGTGGTATAGGCTTCATCCATAAATCCAGCACGATAACCGAAATAACTATGCGGTTTCACCATGCGAACTATCTGATGACGTCCACCAATTCCCTCTTTGAATATCTTCACTTTTCCTTTGATGAGACAAAACAAAGACGTTGGATTCTCACCTTCGGTATAGATCATTTCGTTTCGCTTGTAGTCCTTCAACGTGATATGATCTATGAGATACTGACGTTGTTCATCAGTAAGTGGTGCCCAAAGATCCGTGAGGACTTTGGCTATAACAGGGTCATCTATATTTTTTCCCTCTATAATCATGTTAGTGTTGTTTATCGTGATCGAAACATTGTCCTTTGCATGCAAAGTTAATTGAAATCATGGAAAAAACAAAAAGAATATAAAGAAAAACGAATACTAATAGGTACTTTTACCGATGATATGGGTTAAAATTCTATGAATTTGCAAAAAAAACTATCTTTTATTTTGTAGAGACAACTAAATTCAGTAACTTTGGAGAAATAAAACTCCATCGCATATATGATGGACGCCTATATAACATATAAAACTAACAAAACCTAAATAGGAACTATGAGTTATTTACGATTTGAAAAAGCAGTAATGACAAACCTGCAGGAGTCACTGCACCGTGAATTGCTGCGAACTAACCGTTCGGGTGCCTATAGCAGTTCGACTATTGCCGACTGCAATACGCGCAAATACCACGGTCTGCTCGTTGTTCCCGTACCAGAACTTGACGATGAGAACCATGTGTTGCTCTCTTCATTCGACTGTACGGTAATCCAGCACGGTGCTGAGTTCAATCTCGGACTCCACAAGTATCAGGGAAACAATTACAGCCCCAACGGTCACAAGTACATCCGCGAATTTACTTGTGATGTAGTGCCTACCATGATCTACCGTGTAGGCGGTGTGATTCTGAAGCGCGAAACTATTTTTCAGTGTTACGAAGACCGCATCCTCATCCGCTATACGCTTGTTGATGCCCACAGTGCCACTACTTTGCGTTTCCGCCCATTCCTTGCGTTCCGCTCGGTACGCCAGTTTACTCACGAGAACTCTGTTGCAAGCAGAGCTTATCAAGAGGTGGAGAATGGCATCAGCACCTGTATGTATGCCGGATACCCCGACCTTTACATGCAGTTTGATAAGAAAAACGAGTTTATCTTCAAGCCCGACTGGTATCGCGGTGTAGAATATCCGAAGGAACAGGAGCGCGGTTACGCTTCCAACGAAGACCTCTACGTGCCTGGCTATTTTGAGTTACCCATCAAGAAAGGCGAGAGCATTGTGTTCTCTGCATCTACATCGGCCATTAAGACCAGCAAACTGAAGAGTCTTTTTGAAAAGGAAATAGCTATCCGCCAACCTCGCGACAACTTCTACCATTGCCTCGTGGCATCAGCCCATCAGTTCCGCAATCGCCAGCCCAATGATGACCGTTACCTGCTGGCAGGTTATCCTTGGTTTAAGGCACGTGCACGCGATACATTTATAGCACTGCCGGGACTCACCCTTGCCATAGGCGAACGCGACTACTTTGAGTTGGTGATGAAGACATCAGAAAAAGGACTTCGCGAATATATGGAGGGCAAACCACTGACAGTGAAGCTCTACGAGATAGAACATCCCGATGTCCCCCTATGGTGTGTATGGACCATCCAGCAGTATGCCAAGGATGCCGGCCGCGAACAAGGCTATAAGATGTATGGCAAACTGGTACATGACATTGTAAAATATGTGATGGAAGACGGTCATGAGAATATGCACCTTGATGACAACGGACTGCTGTTCGCCAACGGACGTGACAAGGCTATCACCTGGATGAACTCTACCGCCAACGGTCGCCCAGTAGTGCCACGCTCTGGATATATTGTTGAGTTCAACGCGCTGTGGTACAACGCGCTCCGCTTCTGCGCTTCACTCGAAGCCGAATTTGGCGATGCTAAATTTGCCGAACAGCTCGAAGAATTGGCAGAACGCTGCAAAAAATCATTCGTTGACACATTCCTCAACGAATATGGCTATCTGCTCGACTATGTTGATGGCAATATGATGGACTGGAGCGTACGCCCGAATATGATCTTCCCTGTAGCTTTCGACTACTCTCCGCTTGACCAGAATCAGAAGAAGAATGTGCTCGACATATGCACTCGCGAACTGCTCACTCCAAAGGGACTGCGCTCGCTATCGCCCAAAAGCGGTGGATACAACCCCATGTATGTTGGTCCACAGGCACAACGCGACTATGCTTACCACCAGGGCACAGCATGGCCATGGCTTGAAGGATTCTATATGGAAGCCTGTTTGAAAATCTACAAGCGTAGCCGTCTCAGTTTCATTGAGCGACAGATGGTAAGCTATGAAGACGAAATGAACTATCATGCCGTCGGCACCATCAGCGAACTCTTCGACGGCAACCCACCTTTCAGTGGACGTGGCGCTATGGCTTTTGCCATGAATGTGGCTGAAATTCTGCGCACACTCAAGTTGTTGGAGAAATACACATACCAAAAGTAACTAACAGGAGGACAGAACTATGAAAGTATTAATGTTTGGATGGGAGTATCCTCCTCACGTGTATGGTGGACTCGCCACTGCCAACTATGGCATATCGCAGGGCTTGCATGCTCAGGGCGATATGGACATCACACTATGTTTGCCAAAACCTTTCGGCGATGAAGACCGCTCGGCATGCAACATTGTAGCTATGAATGCTGTGCCTATTGCATGGCGCGACGTCAATCGCGACTATGTAAGCCAGCGTGTAGGCAATATCATGGATCCCGATCTCTACTATCGTTTCCGTGACCATCTGTATGCCGACTTCAACTATATGCACGTCAACGACCTCGGTGCAATGGAGTTTGCAGGAGGCTATCCCGGCAATCTGCACGAGGAAATCAATAACTACTCGATTATTGCCGGTGTAGTGGCACGCACACTCGATTACGATATCATACATGCACACGACTGGCTGACTTATCCTGCCGGCATACATGCCAAGCAAGTGAGCGGTAAACCTTTGTGCATTCACGTACATGCCACTGACTTTGACCGATCACGCGGAAAAGTGAACCCCACCGTCTATTCTATCGAAAAGAACGGTATGGATCAGGCAGACTGCATCATGTGTGTATCAGAACTGACTCGTCAGACTGTCATCAACCAGTATCATCAGGATCCACGCAAGTGCTTCACGGTGCACAATGCCGTATATCCTCTGCCACAAGAATACGATGCCATCCCACGTCCCGACCATACTGGTCGCGACAAGGTGGTAACCTTCTTGGGACGTATCACCATGCAAAAGGGTCCGGAATACTTCGTTGAAGCTGCCAACATGGTCATTCAACGCACCCGCAACGTGCGCTTCTGTATGGCAGGATCTGGCGACATGATGGATGCCATGATTCAATTGGCTGCCGAACGCGGCATCGCCGACCGTTTCCACTTCCCTGGTTTCATGCGCGGTAAACAGGTTTATGAGTGTCTGAAAGACTCCGACGTATATGTCATGCCTTCTGTTTCCGAGCCGTTTGGCATATCGCCACTCGAAGCCATGCAGTGTGGCACTCCGACTATCATCAGTAAGCAGTCGGGCTGTGCAGAGATTCTCGACAACTGTATCAAAGTTGATTACTGGGACATCCACGCTCTGGCAGATGCCATCTATAGCATCTGTGCCAACGATTCACTCTTCAACTACCTCAAAGAGGAAGGCAAGAAGGAAGTTGACCAAATCACTTGGGAGAAGGTTGGCGCATGGATCCGCACCCTCTACCTCCGCACTTTAGGCTGGGAATAGTTACTTATCAATAACACAACAACAAACAATGAATAGATTATGAAAACCATTTGTTTATATTTTGAAATACATCAGATCACACATCTGAAACGTTACCGTTTCTTTGATATCGGTACCGACCACTATTATTATGATGACTACGAGAACGAGCGTACCATCTGCGACATTGCAGAGCGCAGTTACATGCCCGCCCTCAATGCCATTGGCGAGATGATTCGCGACAACGGACAGATGTTTAAAGTGGCATTCTCCCTCTCTGGAGTCGGCATGGAGCAATTGGAAATGCACGCCCCACAGGTATTGGAGAAACTACAGGAACTGAACAACACAGGATGTGTAGAGTTTCTCGCTGAGCCTTATTCACACGGATTGTCATCACTTGCCAACGAAGAGACATTTGCCCTCGACGTCAAGAAGCAGTGCCAGAAAATTGAAGAATACTTCGGCAAACGCCCAACCGTATTGCGCAATTCATCACTCATCTACAGCGACGATATCGGCGCACAGGCTGCTGCTATGGGATTCAAAGGTATGCTCACCGAAGGTGCTAAGCACGTGCTCGGATGGAAATCGCCACACTACGTATATCATTGCGCCATGGCCCCCAACCTCAAATTGCTGCTGCGCGACGTGGAACTCTCTGACGATATTTCACTGCGTTTCAACAATTCTGACTGGGAAGGATATCCGCTCTTTGCCGATTCATATATAGACCGCATTGCTCGTTTCCCAGAAGAGGAACAAATCATCAATATCTTCATGGAACTCTCGGCACTTGGCATCGCACAACCACTGTCAAGCAACATTCTGGAGTTCATCAAGGCATTGCCCGCCTGTGCGAAAGACAAAGGCATCACCTTCTCTACACCTACAGAAATCTGCATGAAGGTGAAGAGTGTTGGTGCACTCGATGTACCCGATACGCTCTCATGGGTAGATGAAGAGCGCGATGTAAGCTCATGGCTTGGCAACGCTTTGCAGCGCGAAGCCTTCAATAAGCTCTATAGCGTGGCAGACCGTCTGCGCATTGCCGACGATCCAGGCATCAATCAGGACTGGGACTACCTCCAGGCAAGCAACAACTTCCGTTTCATGACCACCAAACCATCCAACGTTGGACTGGACCGTGGTTTCTATAGCGGACCATTTGATGCTTTCACCAACTACATGAATATACTTGGCGACTTCATCAACCGCGTCAATGCACTCTATCCTGCCGAAATCGACAATGAGGAATTGAATGCTTTGTTGACCACCATTCGCAATCAGGGTGATGAAATCGTATATAAAGACAAGGAGATTGCACGCTTGCACACACTGCTTGCAAAGTATGAAGATGGTAGCGAAAAGCCTGCTGCTAAGCCTGCAGCCAAAAAGGCACCAGCTAAAAAGCCGGCTGCTAAGACTACTGCAAAGAAGACTTCCGCAGCAAAAACCGCTACCGCTAAAAAGGCAGCCACAAAGACTACATCAAAGAAGTAATAGCGTGAGGAATTATATTTCCCACATAATTGGTGTATTCTAACTCATAAAAAGTCAAACTCGTTGTACATCCATATCGTGATGTGCAACGAGTTTGGCTTGTTGCATAACTAAAAAATGGGACTCATACTTCCAGGGGGTTAGAGAGATAGTCAATTTAGTAGTTGTCTTTTATTTCATCAAGAAATACCACCTTTGTTAAAAGTTCGTACCTTTGGTCTTTTTTTATTTTATTGCCACCAAAAGTTTTCATATTAAGAATCTTGTCAATAATAACACAGCTACTTATACTCTTGTCAACCAATATAAATCGAACTTCTTCTGGCGTAAATTTGAATATCGGCAGATGGGTAGCCATTGGATATTTATGTGTTTCCTTGAATTTTTGATATTCTTCTTCAGTCCAAAACCAGTTTATAGGCTTAAAATCTTTTATATGACATCAATCTGGGACTATTAATCGCCATTCACATTCATTATATAAAACTTGCTTATTATTCTGGTCTGCATATGGTTTCATGAAAGCCAACTGATTTATTGCCAATTCATATAACTTCTTTGACTTTTCATCTTCTTCGTTGAATCTCTTTTTCGCAATTTCCAAGAAAGACTCTGCCCCATCTAAAAGATTTTTGGAGAATATGTAATTCACAGGATTTAGAAGTTTCCAATAATTGTTTATCATCTTATTTTTATTAAATCCTATTCCAAAAGATCCGTATTTTATAGTGTGTTCGTCAATCATTGTGAGAGGCATATCACAGAAGCAGATCATAGGAAGTGCATAATGAAAAACATCATTATATCGTTCCTCGTTATATGTGAATTTTAATCCATTTTCAAGTATAGAGTAGAATGCATCTTCACTCTTTGTAAAATGAAATAGTGTTTTTGATTTGGGGTTGTCCATATGTTATATGTTATTTTTAATTCAATTTATTTCACTTTTTCCCTCTTGTAATATTTTATGCAAAAATGAATTCTCGCTCTTTGCCATTTGCTTTACAAAATCCGCGTATGTATTACAATCTTTCGGAATAGCCAATGCATAAATAGCCATTACTCCCTTGTAACTATCTTTGTGCATTCTTTCAGAAATGATTTTATTTTCATTTCCCGTCAAAGGACAGATAACACCACCTCTTTGTGCTTTTAATCTGTACATATATGCCATAATCTGATGGACATCATCGCGTTCAATATCAAGACGAGTGCCATTTATGGCAAGTTTTTTGTATTTTGCATCCAGGACAATATCTTGTTTCCAAAAATCTGGGAATCTTTGTCCTCCATGTTCAAAGAGATAGATAGCTCCTGTTCCTAACTTATTTTCGGGATGTATAAATCCTTTTTCACACAAGAGAGTGTTTAGATATTCTTCCCACAACCATGCCCCATCAAATAAGATTCCGTAAATCCTGTCATCGTCAATTCCATACTTTATTTCTTCATGGCGAAGAATCTGAACACATAGTTTTTGTAAAACTGTGTATTCCTTATAAAAAGGATGAATGCGAGGACGTAGGTTGTCCTGTATAATCTTTATTCTTTCTGTATGATTGTAAGAATGAGTATATGAAACTATCTTCTTAATGCAGTCTTCAACAGTCTTGTCAGACGATAAGATTATATCACCAGAAGGTATTGTCTTTATGTATTCTATTGTATGACGAATAAGTTCTGTTACCGAATTGTCAAAACTGAATTCTCTTGTGTTGTATGCAACAGTTCCTCGAAAAGGAATATTCTCCCTAATATGACGACTTATGTCTATCGTGCCACGGACGTTTGCGTCGTTTTGTCTGAATCTTCTGTATTCTTTGTATATACCTTGACGCATAGTTTTTTTCAACATAGCTGGGAACATGTACACAAGGAATTCGAAAACATTATCTTCTGATGATGTAAAATCCAAATTAAAGATGTTGTATGAAAAGACTTTCTGCAGCATATAGTGAAGAAAGTAATCGTGTTCCTGATTGTCGAAACGTGAATATATCTTCATTTGCTGGTTCTTGCGTCCTACAAACCCCATTATATTTCCTGACTTGATTCTGACAAAGTTTTCATCTTCTGTATAGATGTCAACAATCGTGCTATCGCCAATTCTGTCATCAGTATCATCTATGCTTAATGGAAAAACAAGCAGATGCTCATTATCATAACATAGTTTTCTGATGGGCTTGTTGCCAATAGAAAGTAGGTCTGTTGTATCATGAAGAGAGCAGACCTTTCCTTGATAGTTATTGTCTTGAATTGTTATCATTAGCCAGCAACATCTACAGTTTTTCCGTTCAGCGAATTAAAATAAACGTTTTTAAATCCTTCTACCTTTGCATCTGCATTGCTATAACCACGAAGATATTCTTTGAGAAGAATTTCAATATGCATATCCCATAATGCGGTAAAATCGCCATTATAGTGTTCTTTATCCAATTTCAAGAAATAAGCAGGTCCTATTTGGTAAGCGGAGCCAAGACCACGAGTTTTGGAAATCTCTTCATTCAACGCATTCATAACTCTGATAGCCTTATCATAAGTATCATGGTCGAGCTTTTCTGAAAGCATTTCCAGACGGTCTTCTGGCTTTATCTCCTTCCATGCGAAACGTCTGCGTAAGGCAAAGTCCATACTTTCCACACTTCGGTCAATGTCGTTCATTGTTGCAAGAATATATACATTCTCTGGTACATAAAAACCATCAGCAAATTCATCGTCTTCGTCAACGAGATTTTGATATTGTGTCTTCACCTTACCTTTCATTCCCCTGTAACCTGGGTCGATAGCATAAAAAAGTTCGCCAAATATTTTTGAGAGTTCGCCACGGTTTATTTCATCAATGATGAAAACAAAAGGATTTCCTACAACATTGTTTAATGGAAGATTATAATATTTCGCTAAGATTTCTAATACGACATTTTTACAACCTATATTATCTGAATCCGAATATTCAAATGGGTTATCGCTTACCTTGCCACATTCCAACCAACAATAGTACGAATTTAAAACTTCTTCATATCCGATATTTCCCATAGGCAGAATTTGTAAAACTCCACTAACTGTCATTACTTCTCCTATAAGAATGCGGTTATTTTCGCCTTCAATCAGACTTAATTTATAAGTTAACAGATTAGATGGTAACTTATATTCACATGAATTATTTGCTTGAGCCAGATGTTTTATCAACTTATTCCAACTTTTAAGTGTAAGATCTGATATAGAGGATGTTGCCTTTTTACAGAACTTTTTCAATATTCCATCTTTGCGTTCAAAATTAATCTGTCCTTTTCCGTCATCAATAGGTCTTAATCCTTCCACAAAATCGGTATAGTCATAAGAAGGATGGAACTGAACAAACTCTACTTCAGCATTCATAGCCTTAGCTATTTCTTTTGCAAGGAATGTCTTACCAGTACCTGGGGCACCGGTAAGAACAAGGTTTTTATTCGCCTTAAGAAGATTTATGTATGATTGGATATTTTCCATACAATGTATTTGTTTTTTTGATAAGTTTATAAGATATTCACGTACTTGCCATGGGTAAGTACAAATGTCATAGGCGGAATAGCTTTTTAATTTGTCTTTGAAGTAAGCCAAAAGAAGATAACTGCTTTTGAACCAACTATAAGATTCAAATTCTGGAACATCTTTTAACCCTGCATCTCGCATGCGATTAAAGGTTTCCTTTAAACAACTCTCTTGTACTATTGTACATAGCAAGTTTGGCTGTAATGAAGCTATCAGACGGTTGGTCGCAGCTCTTCTATCCTGACTGGTTCGTTCTCTAAGAAACGATTTTATCTTATTGTAGATATCCCATAATGGTTCATCTTGACTTTCGGCTATACTTTTCAACATCGGAGCCAATTCTTTCCAATCTTCCTTTATTCTAACCTGTTCTTCTTTTGTAAAATAACCTTGTTTTAAGGAAGATACACATTGGTCACCTCCTCGTTCAAAAAACTCATGAAACAAATCCTTGTCCCAATCTTGCCAACTTTCACAAGTCTTTGCACTCTCAATGAATTTTGGAACATAGTAGCAATAATTATCATGCCACTCTTGCCAAATATCAATCTTGTTGATAATATTTTGTAATTCCATATTTTATTTGATTGTTATACAACCATTTTACTCAGTCATGAGTACAACTCCTACTCTCACCTTTGCTCCACAATGAGGACAGAAAGCAGTAGTATTTACAGGTTGCGATCCTTGCATAGCATTTTCTACTTGCTCATCATCTGAAGAATTCAAACTATATGAATTGTTCTCATTCTCATTTGTTGGAAAGAACATGTCACGCGGGTCTATATCGAGAGCATTTGCTATTCGATAAATTGTTGCCGTGGTAATTGACTTTCCAGGACGTAAATATTGTGCCATTGCCTGCGGTGATACTCCACAAGCTGTTGCGAAGGCATTTGTGCCCATCCCCATCTTCTGCATCAATTTGCGAAGATTTATTTCAGATTTTGCTTTTATTTCATCGTTCTGTTCCATCTGCTTATACAAATATTTGTATTATTGTTATTTTGAATACAAAGGTAATAAGTTTGTTTGTTATTCGCAAATATAATCATCATAAATTAAATAGTCTTTATTTTTCGGTTACGGAAGGCGGTATGGATATAGGCACGGAAAGTTACCTTTCGGTTTCCTCCTTCGCACCCCGGCAATTCAAACAAGTTTGATTGCGCTCGGTTTGTCGTCGGTTGAGCAGTAGTTGGCTGCCGGATTGATATGCAGTTTTCTGTTCTTGTGCAGTCCTTGCGGTGCAGTCGGCAGGCCTCTAACGAAATCTGATGCACAAGTCCACATTTATCTCCCCGAAGGTACATTTACATTGTATGAAGGAGCAGAACTGCAACATGTTGCCCCTGGTGAGAATTATAGTTTTCAATAAATTTTCGAACACCGAACACCATATCTCTGCAACTCACAGTATAACTGCATGTTGCAACGGTGTTAGAAGCTCAAATACTGGGGTATTCGAACACCCATCGAACACCCAGTAGCCATCAGCTATCATGTTATAAAGTCATGGATAGATGGCAAACTCTACTTTCGCGTACAGTTATTTTAGTTTTCAAGAAAATTTCGACCACACGACCACACACCTTTGCAACATGCTATCTATTAACGTCTTACGATGTGGTCGAATGTCCAAATCATAGGGACTTCGACCACACTTCGACCACAGAATTGCGAAAGCATATCCGCGATGCTCATATCATATTATCAAAATAATAATTACCACTCAGAAATAAAGCGGATCGACATTCGTTTGATAATGTTTTGCCAAGGTATTCTCAACGCTTGGCAAAGGTATTGCCTAATGTTTGGCAAGGGTATTGTCTAACGTTTGGCAAGGGTTTTGTCTAATGCTTGGCAAGGATATTGCCTAACGTTTGACAAAGGTCTTTTCAACGTTTGACAAGGGTATTATCCAACATTTGATAAGGGTATTATCCAACATTTGATAAAGGTATTATCCGACGTTTGATAAAAGTATTATCCGACGTTTGATAAAACGTATTATCCGACGTTTCATAAAAGTATTATCCAACGTTTTCGTTAAGCCAAATGAGCAGAATAAAGCTCGCTTTAATTCTGCCATGGCGAGAAAAGGTGCCATGAAATGGAACGTTTGATAAAAATATTATCAAGGTTTGAAAAAGCGTTGATAAACAATATCCCCAACCTTCGACATGAGAAGCATGATTTGCATAGTGTCTTTTGTTTATCATAGACGACAATCTGCGTGGTCGAAGTGTGGTCGATAATCCCTGTATTTTGAAGATCGACCACACACCTAAAGTTCTTAATTTCTGCACGTTATGTAGCAGGTGTGGTCGTGTGGTCGAAATTTTATTAAAACTGATTTTTTTTGTTTCACATGTGCGCATGCGCGTACATCACAATACGATTCGGCGATGACTTTGTGTTTGCCGGTATGCACACAACTTACTCGCTATGCCACTGGCAAGGCTAAACAGAAACATAGAGGCATAGCGCTGTCATACACACTTTACAAGCATCACCGCTGACAGTTCGTGTTTCGTTAGCTCCATTACATGGCAACTTTTCTCGCCATGGGATAAATCAACCGAAGTCTGCCATTCTCATCAAGTTTGGCAGTTTCTCGTCGTGTATTTAGATACCTCTAAACAACTATAAACAATGAAAAATATATAGAGATAAACCTTTGTATATCAACTACTTTTAGATTTTAACACTTCGGGCTTGCTTTTTGGTGGTTCTCAAAAATCCGCTTATCTTTGCAACGCATTTCTACCGCGGAGAATTTTGAGGGCTTTTATTTTGCCATCTCGTGGACAGAGTTGACAAAGGTTGACAAGAGTGGACAACAGTTGACAGATTAACGAGAGGGAAAAGAGTAAGGAAGTGACCTCATTTGAAGAACGTGACATCGTGGAATGGGTTGACAAGGATTGTCAATGATTGACGAAAGTTCACTCCGTGGCGGTTTGCAAGAAATTGATTGTAAAACCACATAAAAAGGAGTCAAATGAGAAAGACAAGAAAATGCGCCTTCTGTGGAAAGGAGTTCACTTGTAACAGCGGTTCGCAGAGGTATTGTTCAGAACATTGCGCCGAGGCGGCAAAGGCTCAGCGCAAGAAGAAACAACAGGACTTTTTGAAGGCAGTCCAGCCTGTTATAGACATCGCCAGCCAGGAGTATCTCACATTCTCCAAGGCTGCCATCCTCATGGGATGCTCCCGTCAGTACGTTTACAAGTTGGTAAACGAGGGTAAACTACCTGCATCACGAATCAGCAGCCGGATGGCATTCGTTCGCAAGGCAGACATCGAGAAGATGCTTGCAGGCAATCCTTATCATAGAGTCTTGCCAGGCACTCCAACAAACAAGCCGTGCAAAACTTCTTCTTCTCTTTCGTCGAGAAAGGACAAGAATCAGATTGACGAATCACCAATGAGACTTGTCGAACCACTTGAATACATCTCTGGCGAGGACGTTATGGCAACCTACAAGGTAAAGAAGTCTTGGCTCTATGTTTCAGCCAAGAGAAACAACATACCTGTGTGCAAGATTGCAGGCAAAAACTATTATAGCCGCAAGCACATGGATGCACTCTTCGGAGTGACTGCCGAGATTGAAGCCTTGACAGAGTGGCTCACAACGGATGAGGCAGAAACACTCTATTCCACGACCAAGGAATCCTTGCGCACCCAAGCCTACCGTCGCCATATTCCCACCAAGCGAGAATATGGCAAGACCTATTATTCAAAGATACATCTGGATGAGATATATCATCCTGATTTGAAGGCGAGTGATGACTATTACACTACTGCCGAAGCTGCCAGAAAGTACGGCATGACCAAGAGCAACATCTGTGTTATCGTCAAGACAAACAATCTCACTAAGGTGAAAGTCGGAGTCCAGAACTCATTGTCAAGGAGGAATTAGACCGAATAATGGCAAGCAGACTTGCACAATTCGGGGCTTACAGGCTCCAATAATGCCCAATAATAAGCATCAACTGCGTGAAAGTACAATTATCCATGAGTTATGAAAGGGTAAGTTGGTCACACTTTCATCATGCAGTTACTTTGCACTCGCTATGAGACGCATAGCCTTCGATTATCAACAAAACAAATTTCATACAAGTATGAGTAACATTTGCAAGACAGTAACCCTGCGTACACGTAAGATAAAGAAAGGTACGCAACTGAGCTTCTACCTTGACTACTATCCCGGCTACAGGGACGAGTCAACCATGAAGGTACAGCGACATGAGTCACTTGGCATCTACATCTTTGCCAAGCCCAAGAACCAGCGCGAGAAAGACTACAACGAGCGCATGACTGAGAAAGCCGAGGCACTGCGCTGCCGACGCTATGAGAGTATCGTAAATGAACGCTACGACTTCTTCGACAGAGAGAAGGAAAAAGGCAGCTTCCTCGCATGGTTCAAGAAGAAGGCCGATGCCAGGAACACCAAATGGCAGAACGTCTATAAGCATTTCGAAACCTTCTGCGAAGGGAAATGCACCTTTGGTGAAATAGACGTTGACCTCTGCAACAAGTTCAAGGAGTACCTTTATACCGCTCCACAGACCATCCACAAGAAGCAGAAACTGCACACCAACACCATTGCAGGCTACTGGTCAACCTTCCGTGCCGTGCTCCACACTGCCTACCGTGACCACAAGATCAAGGAGAATCCAAATGGCTTCCTTGACAGGATTGACACCATCCCTACGGAGAAGGAACACCTCTCACAGCCGGAACTCGTAAAGCTTGCTAACACCGACTGCAAGGAACCAGTGTTGAAGAAAGCCTTTCTCTTCTCCTGCCTCACTGGACTCAGAAAGAGCGACATCAAGGCGCTGACATGGAAGAAGATTCAACCATACGGAGATGGAGGCATGTATATCACAGTGCGTATGCAGAAGACTCAGCAGCTTGTGAACAATCCTGTCAGCGAAGAGGCTCTTGAACTCATTGGCTTCTATGACGGAGGACACGAACCCGATGCAAAAGTCTTCCCAAACTTCAAGGACAAGATGACAGGTACTACCTTGAAGAACTGGCTGAAGGCAGCGGGTATCACCAAACACATCACCTTCCATTGTGCCCGACATACTTTCGGCTCTTTGCAGGTTGATGCAGGTACAGGTATCTATACCGTCCAGCACATGCTCGGACACAAGAACGTGGAAACCACTCAGATCTATGCGAACATGGCTGACGAGAGCAAACGCGAGTCGGTCAATCGTATCACCTTGAAGCCAAAGATAACTCCGCAACTGAAAGTCGTCGGGCAGGGCTAAACCTATTTGTTGGTTCTATTTCTTCGAGAAATGAAACCAAAGATACTATTTTCAGGTCAAACACATGGAAAAATGAGAACCAACACGATTGGCTCTCATTTTTCGTTATACCTTTGCAAAGCAATTAAATAACTGTGAAAAAGGAGGAAAAGGACAAGTGTGAAAATCATACTCACTTCAAGTATGATTCACAAATAAACATAAATCATTGGCCTACAGACGAAAAGACGATACGTCATAAGCAAAATTCTTCTTAACTTTGCAGCGCATTTTCTGAAACAACGAACAATAACACATAAAGACAATGAAAATAGATTCACCATCTTCAATCACTTCACGTGAGGCATCCGTCCGACTCGAATGGATCTCCACAAGAATACTGCCGGGAGTTGCAGTTCTTCTTCTTTCAATTCCACTTTGCCAATGGGCTGACTCAAACCTGCCCGATGGCATCGTTCCTGTATCTATCATCTACCTGATGATTGTAATAATCCTATGGTCAATGTACATGGCTGTGCAGTATGCTTTCGTGGGTATGGTGCAGACGAGGAAAAACAAGGACAAGGTTACTATGGAGAATAGCAATCCTCACGAAGACGATGGGCAAGCACCTGTTTTTCTTTTGGAGGCAATGCCTATGGTTGCTGAGTCAAATGGAACTGAGAGTGTCTGCAATGCTGAGGTGGTCGAGGAGATAGCTGAGAAGACAATAGCTACAGATTCCAAAGTCATATCGGAAGAAGCCAATCATCCCGACAATGAGGCATTCACTGTTTCGGCTGCTTCTGCCAGTTCGACCTACCAGCAAGGTATTGATGACTTTTATCAGAGTCAGGCAGAAAGCCAGAAGAAAAAACTGGACACCATTCATGAATACCTTCTATACATCATGTCTCCTTTTGTCTATGAGGAAGACATGAACGAGTTCTGTACAGACCTTTTGAGATTCGCAATGGATCACAACTACCGCCCTGAGGTTGAGTGGAAGAGATTCAAGACAAAGCTGAGCAGCTTCGATGTCCGTCATCTGGTATGGAGCATTGCCATAAGGTTGGGACTTGGCAAAGGCAAGGTTTACAGCAACGATGATTGTGCCTGTTATATCGAACGCCGTTTTGCTTCATTGTGCGTAACAGCCAGTGGGGAGCCATTGTCGCATAGCACACTCAGGAACCTGACAGTCACATCCAACAGCGACCAGATACATTGTGACATCCAGGGTGCAGACGGACTGCTATTCCATATTCCTTCACAACTGGGCATAGAGAAAGACTGAAGATAATCTTTCTCACCTCTCCTATATCAATACATAGACATCACATATTGGAGTCACATCAGAAGCCAAACTTTGGTGTGGTCCTGATGTGCCTATGTCCTTTTGCGCTGAAATCTCACCCAAAATATTGTTGAAATCCCAATTGTCATTCATTATACTTACATGTTCGATATTGTCAAAATCCGCTTCAAAATCTTGTTTTATCCACAAATAACAGCCAAAAAGAAGGCTCAACTGCGTGATTGTTTCGTGATGCACCTGTTATTAAAAAGTGGCTTGCCCTCCGATTCGTAACGGGGTTCCTTTGCAGCACGATTCCACTAAAGGATCGTGTTGTAAAATGACAAATAAGGAATTAACGTTCAATGACCTTCCGCAGGTCGTTGCCGAACTTCGGGATGAAGTATCGGGCATGAAGGCGTTACTGCTGAACCTTCAGAACAGACCAACTCAGCAGCGAGAGAACAGACACCGCCCTGTCACGCCAGAGCAGGTTGCCGAGTACACCAACATTCCGCTTGCGACCATCTACCAGAAACTTGCAAACAGGGAAATCCCAGGCAGCAAGCCAGGCAAGCGATGGGTAATCTACCTTGATGAGATTGACAAGTGGCTTGAAGCGAACCGCAAGAATCCCATTCCTCTGACGGATGAGGAGCAGAACGCTGCCATCCTTGCATCGCACAAACGCAAGCCGAACAAGTCCAGTTGGAACGATGAAGGTTTAGCTCGACGAAGTCAACCTATTGCAAAACCATTTGACGGGGATAAAATCTAAAATCAAGCAATTATGAACAAGCAAAAAATTCATTACTGCTTCATTCTGTCCGAGGAACAGATGAAGTATCTACGCAGCAAGAAGTACAAGATGACACACTTCTCCCAGATACCATACTATAAGCCAGCAGGCAAACTGATCTTTTTTGAGAAGAGTGCCTTGCTCGACTGGATGCGTAACGTGAAGGTGAAGTCCGGGGATGAGATAAGGGAGGAAGCTGCCTTGCACCTCTCTGGTCTCAGCGTTCCTCGTTCTGAAAGAGCCCATGTATAACCATATATAAATATGTATGCCTATGGAGAACTCTCATTCTGAAACACGGCTCATCCTTTCCCTGTCGCTTCAGGACATTGACAATCTTGCCAAAGACCTGAAGCCAAGACAGAGGATGTTCCGTTTCTTCTCACTACTCCGTCATGCCGCAGAAACCGATGGCACGCAGACAAAGCGTAGCATCGACTACAGCGTACAAACGGGACAGGTAGGTGCTTAGCATTCCGAACTTGCCAGAGAATGGAACTGCAACCGCAGTACGGTCACCCGTTTCCTGAAGGAACTGGAGGCCGATGGACTCGTCAAGGTAAGCACGGGCAATGTATCGTCCCTGACAGACATCAAGTGTCTGCTTGGCTGGCAGCATGATAACGAGGTAACGCCGAACCTGTCGAGTGACAACGAACTTGTTTATCAACTAATCATCTGAACAACTATGGGAAAGATTGTATTATACACTAACGTAAAAGGAGGCGTAGGCAAGACAACCCTTTGTGGTATCTTTGCCACCTACCTTGCTAACAGCGGCAGAATCATTGCCGTAGTCGATGCCGACCTTCAGCAGTCCCTGTTCCGTCATCGTAAGCGTGACCTACAGCAGGATCCCGATGCCTCTCTGCCCTGGGAGATAAACACGCTCAGGGACAGGGCTCCTGAAGAGGTGGCAATAATCATGGAGGGCTTGAAGCAGTTGCCTTACGATGTCATCATTGACTGTCCGGGCAACCTCGTTGACCCGAACCTCGAAGTCATCTATTCCAATGCAGATATTGCAGTGGTGCCTATTCACTATGACAGCGACACCCTAGATGCCACGCAGATGTTCTGTGAGACATTCAAGGATCACTTCGGTGCGAAGATGTTCTTCGTCCCAAATGGCATTGTTTCAGTCGAGGAAAGGCGTGAACACCTCCAGCAGGAAAGAGATAAGGCCATTGAGCAGCTGAAGGCTTATGGCACAGTAACCCCACGAATAAAGCGAAGCGTGGTCATTAGCGACTACAATACGCTGCTTCCGCTGACTATCTATCAAAGGAATGCAGTCAAGTATGCCTTTGAACCCATTATCAATGAATTGCAGGAAGGAGGTGATGTATGATGGAAGCAGACAATACTTTCAGTGGCATCTTCGGCAATAAGCTTTCAACACCACAGAAGCCAGAGGCTCTGGCAAAGCAGGAAGATACACCTGTCATCATAGAGCAAACAATAACTGCCCCCACTGAAGACTCTGGACAAAAGACCATAAAAGAAGAGCATGAATCAAATGCAGCGGAGAAGACTGTTCACAAGCGTGGGCGCAGGAGGAAGGGTTATGACAGTACCGATGGCTCGACCGCCGATAAGGCCGGACACTTCTCTTGCATCTGTGACAAAGACCTCATAGCAAAGGTCAGGGCTATCGCCTGGCAGGAGCACTTGACCGTCAGGGCGGTCGTTGAAAGTATGTTCACCAAGTGCATCGCCAAGTACGAGAAGAAACGTGGCCCTATCCAGATTGAACCCCATCAGCAGTCTGAAGAACTCTTCTGACTGTAACACCGTTTATCCTTTTGTGCAGACACCGAACTGAATGTTGTTCCGTGTCTGCTTTTTTTGTATAGCCATATAACGATGGCATACCTATACACTATGGAAGAATATAAGCCTATAGGCATATGCACATCCACAACGTATAGGGGTATATCCAGTATTAGCATATCCCAAGTATAGCTAATTATCCGTATAGTGTTATAGCGTGTATAAGGATATACTGTGTATAGGTGTATAGGTGTATAGTTTGTACAGTCTTATAGGAGATATTGGCATATATGGTTATACAGGGTATATATGTATAGGGTTATAGCATGTATGAATGTACAGGGATATAGGCATATAGCTTTACATTTGGCACGACGGCTTTGCAATGTATAGCCTTATATAGATATACGGTTATACATTAGCGGAGTTTCTGCAATCTCTTTTGTGGCTGCCATTTGTATAACTCTATATTGAGTATAGCCCTATAGGTGATATTCAAATCAAAGGCAAGAGTCGCAATGTTTGGTATTTTGCAGATGTGGTTAAATGCGCAGCAAATCTTGTTATGCCAATGGGCTGGAAATGCACGGCAGATTTCTCGGCACTAAACTATCCCATATGCTCATTTTCCTTTTCCCTTCTTTCAAAGATTTGCGACAGTAGGCCGTCGGAAATGTCCTCGCCTTGAAACCGATGCGATGTCTTATCATTCAGGCAGCCGAAGCCACAGAAGCCTCAGAAATGCCCAAATTCGGGTTTTCGCCATCCCAGAGGTGTGATTACCCACGAAAGGATTTTGACGCTTCCTAAAGCCATTTTCGAGTCTTTGTAGAGGCTTACACGCTGGCTAGGCCATCCGTCCACACCTGTATAGTCATTTTTCACACCTACGGGCACTGGGCTTGCCCATGTGCCACATTTTTACAGTATCGGGAAGCTCACTACCCGTTCCGATTTTCATCGGACGGAGATTTGACCAGATAATTCTGCAAGCAGAGGTCATGGAATCTGGCATGAAGGTGTTCCCACACATGGTCGGCCATGAATGGCAGCGATTAATCTCTGGCAATTTTATCCAGTCAGTCTAATCGGCTTGCCGATGCCACTTTTTCAAAGTCATGGGAAGCCTAATTCCCCAATCCTCCTTCGGGACTTGGAAGACAGACCAGATAAAATTGCAAGCAATGGGGTTTGTAGTGACTATGAAAACTCTTCAAGCGACTGTCATCTGCACGAATGAAATCTGGTAGCAAGATGATACCAGGGCAACTTCTTTCCCATACTTCAAACGAGCTTGCTCCGCGCAGCAGAATCTGTACTCCCGAACCGAGTTAATTTCTGTTAACTCTTATTAGGCTTAGCGTTTTTTCAAAACACTGTTCGACGCAAGCGTCGCATGATGATAAAATCCGCAGCATTTTTACGTGGCTTACGAGAGTCGTTTCCGACACGTCGGAGCTCGCTCCGTTAGCCATTCGACGGTAAGGATGGGTAGCCTAATACCCCTACCTACTATCGATGTCGGGGAAACTAGCCAGATAAAACAGCAAGCTTGTAGGGTTACTATGACTTTGATGGTTCTTCGAAACACGGTATTCAAAATGATAAATATCTGGCAACATCATGCCTGGACAGATATGCAGAAGAGGCTTGCCTCTGTCCACTCAAAAGTAAGGAGGGGCAGCCTAATACCCCAGCCATCTATCGATGTAAGGGGAACTGACCAGATAAATAAGCAAGCAATTAGGGTATGAATATGACATCAATAAAGGTAAAGTTCAGGCCATCCACGGTGGATGGCAAGGAGGGAGGTCTCTATTTTCAGATCATCCACAACCGAGTAGTCCGTCAACTGAATACTGATTACAAGGTTTTTGCAGAGGAATGGGATGCTGAGTCTGAAAGCGTTATCGTAAGTGGTAACCGCTCAAACCTCTTGTTGGGTATTCAAGAACGTCTGGCATGGGATGTGTCCCGTCTTGAAAAGGTCGTCCGCTCGTTGGAAACGGAACGTCGTCGCTTCACGGCAGACGACGTGATCACCATGTTCCATAAACTGACCAAGGAGTCCTCCCTCTTTACCTTTATGCATGGTGTCATAGCTCAACTGAAACAGTTGGGTAAAGTACGCACGTCCGAGACCTATACTGCCACACTTAATAGCTTTATGACATTCCGAGACGAGCAGGATGTTCCACTTGACGACATCAATTCTGACATGATGCTCATGTATGAAGCCCACCTGAAAGCTAGAGGTGTTCGCATGAATACCATATCGTTCTATATGCGTAACCTTCGGGCTGTCTATAATCGTGCAGTTGAAAAAGGATTAACACCGCAGAACAATCCCTTTCGTCATGCCTATACAGGAGTGGATAAGACGGTGAAACGAGCTATACCTATCAAGGCTATTAAAGCCCTAAAGGTGTTAGACTTATCCACGAAACCTTCATTGGACTTCGCTCGTGATATGTTTATGTTCAGCTTTTACACAAGAGGAATGTCCTTTGTGGATATGTCATACCTCAGAAAGACAGACATACAAAATGGTATTCTGACCTATCGAAGACGAAAGACAGGTCAGGAACTGACCATCAAATGGGGGAAGTGTATGGCTGAAATCATTGCCAAATACCCTGAAAACAAAACAGACTTTCTACTCCCTATCATCAAAGAGCAAGGCAATGAGCGGAGGCAATCTGACAATGCCCTGCATCTGGTCAACTATCGCTTAAAGGAACTTTCCACGATGCTGAAACTCCAGCGACCACTCACCATGTATGTGGCTCGTCACTCATGGGCGAGTGCAGCCAAGGCGGAAAATGTGCCTCTATCTGTCATCAGCGAAGGAATGGGACATGACTCTGAGGCAACCACACAGATTTACCTTGCGTCATTAGAAACGTCGGTGGTCGATAAAGCAAACAAGATGATATTGGGATTGCTGTAAATAAGGATTTGTTTAGCAAAATTCTCAATCTCTTTCTAAGAGACGTAGAATATTAGAAACACCTGTAAATACGACAATTCTGACAGTTTTGTTTGCCAATTTGCTAAACAAAGTGAAATAATGAGCGTCAAAATGCAATTTTTTATATAATAAGGTGGAATTTGCAAAAAAAAATGTACCTTTGTACCCAAATATCCATCTCTTAGAAAGAGACGAACGTATTATACTCGACAGAGACCATGTTACTAAAAGGCTAATAACATTTTACAATATAATGATAACAAAATGTCCAAAATGCAATGTTCCCGTACAAATAAATGAGAAGGCATATTCGGGAATAGTGAATCTTGATTATGTTTGTCCTGTCTGTGGAAATCGATTCACAATTCAACTAAACAATCAGCTAGGCGGACAGACTAGACAGCCTGTGCAACCCGATGCTACCACCCCAAATTATCAACAGTCACCTTATCAGGCTACTCCTGAACAACAATATGCCCAAGCAAGCACAAGCCAAGTGCAAAGCCCATTGTTAGAAGAAGCGCCAACCAAGCGTTCTATTCTCATATGGGTTGTGCCACTAATTGTGTTACTTATATGCGCAGGAATAGGAGGATGGTTCTATTACCAAAAAGTATATTTACCAGAGAAGATAGACAGGGAAGCGCCTAGGTATTATACTATTGCAAATGCAACAAATATCAGAACGTCAAAATCATCTGGAGGGGATTTTAATAAGATAGGCTCTGTACCATTTGGTAGTGAACTTATTACCTACAGTTATGATGCAGATTGGAGCGAGGTGAAAGACGCTAATGGAAATAGAGGCTTTATTGCTTCAAATTTCATTGTTGAGAAATCCGACTTTTATAGATTGAATAGCATATTTGGAGATGCTTCATCCCGAGATATAATTGAAACTGTAAAATGTAGAAGAGCATTATTAAACTATTTTAAAGAGCATAATTATATTGGTAAAATAGCACAAAGCGACTTACCAAATATTGTACCACAAGTACAACCAAATTCCCAGAATCAATGGCAGGTGTTTACAAGAGCTAAAGGCGTAAAGCCTAATAGTGTATATTTTTCACGCGTGACTAATTCTGCATCAAAATTCACAGACTTTGCTGTGGTCATTACAAATATTAGCACACAAGATAAACGACTTCTATTATTCACTTTTGCAGACGATGAATCTTCATCCTTAGTTTATGAAGAGGAAACATCAGCAAGCTATATAGAGAATATTTACAATTACGGCAATGGAAATTATGGAGTAGCTTATTATTATGCATATTAATCACAGACAGAAGAAAAAACATAATTGGGCTTTAATTTTACTCTATACGGTGTCCTTCCTAATACCAATTGGAGGGCTTGCTGCTCTATACCTTTATTATAATGGGGAACTACAGAAAATCCCGGAGGCTAAAATTGTAGTAATTTCCAAGCAAGATATGAAACTACGAGTATATGACTATAAGGGTAATAAGGTTGTAGAGTACGGAATTGCATGTGGAAAAAACTATGGCCAAAAATATAAAGTTGGTGATATGAAAACGCCTGAAGGAATGTTTTATGTATCTGGCATAGAAGATGCTTCTGGCAGAACCCATGATTTTGGCGATGGAAGAGGTGCAATCCCTGGCGCTTATGGACCGTATTTTATCCGTTTGGATACTCCTGGTCACAAAGGTATTGGTATTCATGGTACTCATGATCCAGAGTCTATTGGTACTCGAGCCACAGAAGGATGTATTCGTCTTCACAATGAAGATGTAGCCGAGCTCGCTCATCTAATTTACCCTGGAACAATGGTAATTGTTACATCGTCATTCCTTGATTACGAGCAAGAAACAGTAGCTGCAAAGGGTAAAAACGAAACTATAGATAAAAATAAAGAGCAGAAAAATAAGGAGAAAGACAATGTCGTAACTGTTGATAAAACAGCAGACCCATTATTAGAACCCCAAGGAAACATAATCGATAACTACGAATAAGATGGAATACTCATTAATAGCAAATTCCGGAATACAGTTATACACATTCCCATTTGAGATTGATTTAAATAGCAATTTCAAACAATGGTTCCATGAATGGTATGATAAAGAGGAAGGTGTACATAAGCTTGATCTAGTGGAAAGAGTGAAGAGCGATGAAGGTTTCTTTTTCTACAACAAAAAGGAATTGATAGATAAGGGATACATGACCGCATTCGAAACCAAACAGGTTGTTAACCCTGAGGAAGTTCGAGAAGATGGTATCGTGCATCCTCTCGCAGGAAACATTGAGAGCACAGAGGATATGCAAGAAGAGATATACTCGATGTCGTTTACCGACAAGCAATGTAAGCTTTCATTTTATGAGAATCAATGGATTCCACTTCCATATTTCCGCAGAAGGGTTCCTGCCCTAAGATTTGATTTCGGAGCATTCAATTGGGTTCGTGTGAAAATCATTCCACAAGACAGTCAAAATAGCAAGCTCAACTACATTGCTTTATTGGCTATTGACACGAGAATGAATTATGAGGCTACACAACTACAAGAAACGCCTGTATTTCCTGATAATTTCCAAAACGAACTAACGTTCCAGGTGTGTTCGGACGAGATGTTACTAATGGATTATTGTTCTGAGGCAACCGAACAATGCAGTTATATAAATGAGTATCTCCGTAAGTTAGTCCATCCAGATGCTCGTTCAATTTCAAAGATTAAAGGAGAGAAACATAAGATGTCCTATATTGCCACCTATTTTTTGCTTGTTAACTATCTGGCTTCAAAGGATGTCTTTCCAACCCTAAAGTTATACAAAGATGAGAACGTAATTGTAAAAGATGTTGACATGTTCATTGATATCGGTAACTCTCGCACCACATCAATATTGGTTGAAGATGCACAAAATGGTGATTTCACTAAAGTACCCTTGCTGAGTCTTACTGATTTGTCTTCTAGCGTTGAACTTACCGAGGACGGTCCTCGCATAAAACGTTATGATCATCCCTTCGATATGCGTTTAGTATTCCGCAAAGCGAATTTTGGAGAAATTGGACCACGTGATAGCCGTCAATTCGTATATCCATCTATCGTACGATTAGGTAAAGAGGCCAACGATTTGATTCATAAGTCTACAGAGGAATTTTCACCAGAAACGTTATTTACATATTCCAGTCCTAAGAGATATTTGTGGGATAAAGAGGCAGCACATCAAGAATGGCAATTTCTTGTCCTTAATGGTGAAGAACAAAATCCTATTCTCGAGTTAAACGGTATTACGAATCAGCTTAACAGTAATGGAACTGTCGATCCTGATGGAATAGGTGGTGGAAAACATACCTATTCGCGTAGTTCCCTCATGACATTTGGATTTTTAGAGATCCTCTCTCAAGCCCGAATGCAAATCAACAGTGAAGATTATCGAAAGTTCCATGGTGAGATAAATACACCTAGAAGAATAAAGCGACTAATCGTGACCTGTCCTATTACGATGTCACAATATGAACGAGAGACATTAATCAGATGTGTGAACGGGGCAGTTAAATTATTAGCTAATTTTGAAAAATCAAGCCTTACTACTGATCTGCAAACCGAAAAATTCAATATCGAAGTAATACCATCTTATCGAAAAGAAGGCAAGAATGTTTGGTATTATGATGAAGCTACATGCTCACAATTAGTATACCTCTATGGAGAGATAGGGCATAAGTTCAAAGGTAATAGCAAAGAATTCATTAACCTTTATGGCAAAAAAGACAGTAATGGTAGAACATCATTTACAGTAGGATCACTCGATATAGGTGCAGGCACCTCCGACTTAATGATAAATCAGTATCATCTACAAGAAGGTCAGGATTCCGTAATTATTCCTTGCCCCTTATTCTACGACAGTTATTACTATGCAGGTGATGATATGTTACAAGATTTAATCCGCGAGATTTTATTATCAGGAGATTTCTCGGCTCTTGTTAGCCAAATAGGTAATGACAATCATGGACAACAGATGATTAAAGATTTCTTTGGGCACAACTATAATGGTCAGTCTATTTCACAAAGAATCCTAAGAAGAGACTTCAATATCCAGGTATTGATGCCTCTGGCTTGTCATTTCCTTGAATTGCTACGTACAAAGAGTCATGATTGTTCTGTACTCTTTTCGGATGTTTTCGAAGATGAGGAACCAAACGAGAAAGTACTTAAAGGATTTAGGGATTTCTTTGGTTTTAATTTCCAAGATCTAGAATGGAAATATAATAGTGAGGTTGTTACAAATATTGTGATGAAGTCTTTCGACGCATTAGTCAAGAAGATATCTGCTATTATGTACACATACAATTGTGATATTATTGTATTATCTGGGCGCCCTGCTACCCTACCTCCTCTTAAAGATCTGTTTATGAAGTATTATGCAGTAGCCCCCAATCGCCTGATACAGTTGTCTAGCTATTATGTAGGAGACTGGTATCCCTTCGGAAATAATACAGGCTATATACGTAATCCAAAGACAGTAGTGGCTGTAGGTGCAATGATTGGTTTTTATTCTTCAGATCTTATACAATTCTCTAATTTCAAATTAGACAAAAGCGAATTAAACAAATTGCAATCTACGATTAATTATATAGAAACCCCTGATTCTGTTTTGCTCAATACGCAATACTGCCTTACTCCTGTTCAAAATAGAGGAGAAATACTCGTTAAACAGCTACCTGCCTATCTCAAAATCAGACATGAAAACTTTGACAGTTATCCTAGTAGGCCACTCTATGAAATAGACTACGATTTCGGAAGTATCAGAAATCGCATGCGCAGACAGAACGAAGATAGCAACCCGAATATGACAGAAGAGGCATTATCTAATCTTGCAAATGGCGAAATAAGCCGTCTCAAACGTTTACTACCTTATAGAGTCATTCTTACCAGAGACCCTGGAGAAAAAGAAGAAATTCATATCGAACAAATTATTGACAATCAAGAAAACGATGTGACCGAAACAAACATACGCCTTAGCGTTCAAAGCTTAGGGCCGACAGATTGTTATTGGTTGGATTCTGGTATTTTTGATCTCTAAACAATTACAATTATGCAAAACGATATTTCTATACAAGATATAAATCATTTGCTTCATGTTGTTGAACAGTCGATTAAATGGGCCAATACTCATGAAGAGAACTCTTTCCCTTTTTCAGCATTTAAGGAGAAAAGGCGTGAACTAAAGAAGATTAAGTTTGCACTCGAGGAGAAGTGTTCTGCTGCAGCTTATGGTGAAAGTCAGAATGGTAAGTCATATCTGATAAGCAGTCTGCTTTCTTACGAAGGTGAAGCGCTTACCATTTCTGGTGGTATTGGGGGGAAGTTGTATAGCTTCATCGATGATATCAACCCGAGTGGTGGCAATACTTCCAAGAAAGAATCAACTGGTGTCATCACTCGATTCACTGTTCGCCCTGACGATTCACCAGCAGCTCATGACAAAGTAAAAGTTCGTTTGTTAACAGTTGCTGACATTGTATCGCTGCTTGCAGACTCATATTATAAAGATGTGAAGATCAATGCTGCCGATTTGCTACAGACAGACGACATTAATAGCAGTCTTGAAAAACTGTTACCAACTATTATTGACAAGTCTTATCAACAAGATTATATTGATGAAGATGACATCTATACGATTCATCAATTTCTTGACACATCAATAGGTAGCAGTTCAGCTAATGTGTATGGATCTAAGTTCTGCGCCTTAGTCGCACCAAAAATTAGGCAAATCTCACCGAGCAACTGGAGCAAAGTTTTCAGTATGCTTTGGAACAACAACCCGTCAATCACGTCTTTATTTGACCGGTTGATTTCTGATTATATGAAGTTGAAATTCAATCAAGTAGTATATGTTGACTTTGCTGCCATTTTGCGACAAAAGGGTACAATTCTTGATATTACATGGCTGGATTACTTGTTTAATGATAGTACAGTTGAAATCAACTCCAATTACGATCAACTCTGTGATGTTTATGATGAACAAAATCATCTACTATTCAGCGGATTTTCTAAGGCTTCATTTTCTGCACTCGTAGCAGAACTTACCTTAGTTTTACCAGAATCTACTACGACAAAGCGAACATTTCTTAAAGACTTCGATTTGTTAGATTTCCCTGGTGCACGCCATAGAATGAAACTGCCCGAAGCAAGTATACAAACCGAACTTTCTATGATGTTGCGTCGTGGTAAGGTTTCTTATTTGTTCGACAAATATTCAGATTCACTTAGAATCAATTCCATTCTGTTTTGCCAAAACATGGACAAGCCCGAAAGTGAATTAGGTGAGGTGTTGAACGATTGGATAAACAAGAATATCGGTAAAACACCTGAAGAACGGGCAGAGCATATTAAGCACACTAATTACACTTCTCCATTCTTTATTATATCTACATTTTTTAACTGTGATTTACAGCGAACTAAGGAAACACCTTTGTTTACTCAGACTGTACCATTATCTGAAAGATGGAAAACTAGATTTGAGAATCATCTCAGCAACGAGGTTATTAAACCGAGTATTTATCAGTGGTTCGAAAAGTGGGTACCCGTTGGATCAGGCTTTGAGTCGGAATCATTTCAAAACATATTCATGTTGAGAGATTACTTCTGGTCATCAAATCAGCAAGTGTTTAAGGGATACGAACCTGGAGTTAGTGGAGAAACGGAAATAATAATGCATCCTGAATATCCCAATTATATGGAGGATTTAAAGCAATCATTTATTACGTTTCCATTTGTTAAGCAGCATTTTAGAAATCCAGAAAAATCATGGAACGAAGCTGCCTCTCTTAATCATGACGGTTCACAAGCAATTATTCAGTCTTTAGAAAGAATTGCAGTGGTGATTGATGATGCTCGATGTCAAAAGTATCATCAAGAGGTTAGAATAATCAGAGATCAATTACTTGAGTCTTTACTTCGACATTATATCTCTGGTGAAGAAACAGATAAGCGTGAATCCATCAAGCGTACTGCAGGTGAGATCAAGTTTGGACTTGACATGCTTTCACCTTCGTCATTTGGCATGCTCATCAATAATTTTATGGTCAGTGCTCATGATATTCGCTTTCTTGCCACCGACATTGTACTCCATAAAAAAGAATTGCCACAAGACTTTACTCTTATAAATGTTTTGCGTCTGAATGCAGGTATCAACCCTTCTGATGGCAAAGAGATAAACTTGAAAAAACTATGTGATTATTATCATACTGATGAGCATATGCTTCGTAATGGTCTGAAGATGCAAAACATTAATCTGGATGATGTCATATCCGGACAAAATGAAACGATGACTACAGAGGCTGATATTCTTGCAAGAAACATTTCTGTTTACTGGTTAGAATTTATAGATGCTGCTGCTTACAATCTAAGCAAGCGCCTTATTCATTCTGATAGAATTGCATTTATGTATGGCGTATTGTATAAGAGATTTTGCTTGCAACAAGTCATTGCGAACAAAATTCAAGAATATGCAAATACGATTGAAGATAGAGATGTACTCTCAAATATTATTGCAGATTCAATATCATTGCTACTTAATGACTTTGTGACATCTGTTGGTACGAAACTTATGACATCCGAGGATAAACAGAAATCACTGAATAATGCAGAAGAACTACACATCCAAGTTGATATACAAGACGATCAGCGACAGGAAGTTCCCAATCTAAAAGAAACTATGGAGGCATTCGAGAAATCTGTCGAAACACTCAGGTTTCAGGCTTTCGATCAAAACAGTCAAAACCTTTTACGTAAACTTCCATTATGGGATAATTTCAAAAGATGGGAGAATTTACTCATCATGGGGCTGATGCTGACAAGCGATGTGATTGAAATAGACGAAGCAGCCAACAAAGAAATGGAGATTATTATTGATGAATGTAAGTCGGTTTTAAATTAAGGTGTATGGTTCGATTTATAGATAAAAAGCCATTGTGTACTACCCAATTAAAGAATTTCTGTGAGATTCAAGGTATTGGCAATGATCCAATCTACATGCGATTTAGCAGTGTAGATAGTATAATCCTGCGATATATACCAGAGGAATATCAGCACTTTCTAGCCCGTCCAGATTATTCACCCGAAGACGATGCTATTGTATGGTTTGCTCCAGAATGGACAGATACACCTAGACGATTAAACGATCTCTATGGTATAGAAAAAGAAAAATATGAGCGCATTTATGAATCTACCTTCAATTGTTACAACCAATTAAAATCTAAAATCCATGGCGAGGCTTTGGGCATTCTTAATGCAGCCATTAAGTTTGTAGATAAAAAATTTACCTTTTGCTATGACAATAAGGTGGTTTGTGTAGCATGGGGCATGAAACTCAGAGATAGTATATACGATGCAAAGGGAAGTGTCGTTTATAACTTTTCTCAAACTAAAGGATACTCAATTATTTTTGACCCAGGAGAAGGCGGAGACCTCGCAGAACCTAATGATAGAATTATCCGCAGAAAAGAAAAGGCAGAATTAGTAACAGCAGACATACCAAAATTGATTCCCAAACCAGGGTATCAATTCCTTGGGTGGATCCCTCAAGTACAGGGTACAATCGTTACATCCGATTTGATTTTTCATGCTCAGTATCGTCAAGACGCAATAGATCCTATAGCAGGTCCAGCGGTAGAAGAACCACAGGTAGTACCTACTCATACACTACGTTTCTTATCTGATGATAATTGTCAATTCGAAGGGCAAACCGAAATGAAGGTAGAAGACGGCTATCAACTATCGGAGAGCGACTACCCGCATGTTGTTCCTAACAACGGCTATGAATTTGATTGTTGGGATCCATTCTTTGTTGGCCCCGTTCATTCTGATATGAAATTCCAAGTTCGGACTAGACAAAAGTTCTTTGATGTAAACTTCCAACCAGGAAGATTTGGCAGTTTAAAAGGTGTGTCTCCGATTATGGTACCTGCAGGTAGTAGACTTTCGCAAGAACACATCCCACAGGTAATCGCTAATTCTGGTTATCTTTTTTCTGGTTGGAATGTAGAACCATTAAACTACACAGTATCTGATAACTGCACTTTTACTGCCACTTATTATCACATCCCATGGTGGCGACGCTTCTTCATATGGTTTGACACTTTTGGCTGTTTAAAGTGGCTTTTGCTCCTACTGGCCTTCCTTCTGCTTTCATGGCTTTTCTCGTGGATATTTCCTGGTTGTCATAGTCTTCGTTGGAACCATTGGTATCATCCTGTAGATGTAACAGATAATTCTTTGTATGTTGTATCAGAGCCAACAGATACAATATACATTCCAAAGACCATTTATGGACAAGAATATATACAATCTTATGATACTGTTGCTGACCCTTCAGACATTCGAGATCAAGTTCAGAACCGTGGAGGAAACATCAATGCATTTATGCGTTTTTCTATAATATGGAATCAAAATCAAGACGATATCGTAGATTTAGATGCACATGCCGTTCAGCCAGATAAGAAAGAGATTTACTATGGTAGTTATCGTAGCAAACCAACATCTATGTCTGGCCAACTTGACGTAGATGATATTCGACCTAATCACACTGGTGTGGAAAATATTGTATGGACAGATCCATCAAAGATGAAGGATGGTACCTACACGCTGTTCATCCGCAATTATGATGGGGGAGATAATCATGGAGCAAAAGCCGAAGTCGCTTTCAATGGTAAACTATGGCATTACACTATCGACAAACCTATCATCAAAGGTGAAGATATTCCTATTGCTCAAATTAAGATTTATAACAATGGACATAATTTCTTTGTTCACCATTCAAAATATCTTGATTCTGATGAACGAAATAATAACTGAGAAAATATATAATTATGCCTAAGAAAATAGCAATTTTAAATAATGTAACAGAGTATTCCCCTGCTGATTTGGCTTCCTACATTCAGCAAGGCATAGTTACGCTCGATGAACTTTGTAATAGCACCGATGGCGATTTTACTGCTAAAATGAAATTAGATGTGGAGGAAATTCTCGCTGGTAGTGAGGATGCTGATTTCAAACGTGTAATGAAATCCGAATCCATTTACGACCTACAAGAATTTCTCAATAAGTACCCCATGGGTAAACCAGAGCATCTAGAAGCTGTCAGAATCAAAAAAGATAAACTTGAGGCAAAGCCTATCTATGCGGTACCCCCAATTGCTCCTGAGTTTGAGGATGGTTCTGATGAAAACGAATGGATTAATATAAAGAACTCTGACGATATCAATCTTTTTCTTCAATTCAAGGAGAAATATCCTAATAGTAAATACACTTTTGAAGTAAACAAGGCTATTACCCAAATTAAGAATAGTGAAGCGACTCAAAAGAAGTCTACAGCTATCCTTAAAGCGCTTATTCAGCAAGCCAATAGCGCAGATGAGGTTAGTCGAACGATTGTTAAGTTGGTCAGAAATGAGACAATCTCAATCCAAACACTTATTGATCTCATTAGTAAGGACCATAATCTTTTGTCATCTGTAGCATGCTGCAATATTATAGAACAAGGAATACTTAACCGTACAGACTTGTCTAAATGTGGTATAGCTGATGATTTTATCAATAAGATGCTAGGCAAAGCCCCTTCAATAACATTTGATCCTGCACGTCCATTATTCTCTATTGCTGAACCATGTACGGAGGTGTATTTTTGGGGCATTCCTTCATCAGGAAAAACTTGTGCCTTAGGTGCAATTCTTAGTACAGCCAAAAGCGGATTGAATTCAAGAAGCATGATACCAGACAACAATTGTCAGGGCTTTGGATACATGAACCGTTTGTCCTCTGTATTCTCTTCTGGAAAGGTTTGTCGTTTGCCTGGTGGCACCCCTGTTGCTTCTACTTACGAAATGCGTTTCGAATTAGAGGATCAAGAGAATGCTATTCATGATCTTGCATGCATCGATCTTGCAGGAGAACTGTTTACATGTATGTTTATGAAGGATGCTGGTGAGGAATTACGTGAGGATCAAGAACAAGCTTTAGGCACACTTCATAATATCTTACTCAACAATCGTTCAAACAATCGAAAGATTCATTTTTTTGTAATTGAGTATGGTGCAGAAAACAGAATATATAATGGTCTTCCCCAATCAGAATACCTCAATTCTGCAGCAGTTCATCTCAACAATATGGGGTTGTTTAATGACAACACTGATGCAATCTACGTATTAATTTCTAAGGTTGATAAGGCCAAATATGAAGGGTCACTCGATCAGCACCTCATGAAATACATGACCAAGAACTATCTTGGCTTCTACAATAATCTCCTGCGTATTGCAAAAGAAAACAATATCAATAGAGGTAAGATCAGTATTGTCCCATTCACTATTGGCGACGTATGCTTCAAGGATTACTGCCGTTTTGAGACATCTTCTGCATCAAAAATGGTTGAATTGTTGATGCATTATTCATATACCCGCAGAAAGGGATTTTTTAATAAGATATTTGACTTGTTTAGGTAATCATGAGTAAGATAGAATTATTAGTTCAGAAAGCACAAGGTGGCTTGAGAGATATTTATATCACCAACAAAGGCGAATGGTATCGTAAAACATATGATATGCGCAACCACATCAGCAAGTTGCATTTAGGCAATTTGTTTTATGTGCTCAATTCTAATCCACTAGGGACATTCTTCACAATTGTACGCCCGTTGGATGTAGGGCGAAGTGGCGACTATGAAGCTGCATGGATTTTTATTCCATCTACTATATCTGTATTAGCTGATGATTTGATAAAGATAGTGTCTTTAGCCCAGCAAGATATTTTAAATGGAACAGAGCAATTTGACAATCTGTCCCCACTACTCGGTAACGTGTATCCCGATTTGCAATATATCGACTATAATCCTGTTCAGCAGACACATGCATTGGCTTATCGTTTGTATGGACAAAATACTGACTATGTTTACTTGGGAAGTCTACTACAGAAAGGAATAGACCAATCTTACTATAAGAAATATCAGGCTGTATTTTTCTTTGATTTCGCTACGAGAAACTCCATTCCGTCACAGATTATTTCTCAAATGGCTGATCTGTCTAAGATGGGCTTTGAACAACCGGCGTTTTTGTTTCCTCCACAGCATGAATTACCCAATGGTATTCAGGCTTTCTTGGGGCAATCTCCTTTCAATTCAATGCCCATTAAGGTCGCTTTAGGTACCAATGTTCAATTACAATTGCTTAGGCCTGGCTTCGAAGATATTGTTACCACCATCAGGGTGAACCAGCCTCGTCAGATTTTGAACTTACAAGGTGAAATACCGTGGGAGAAACAAATCACAAGGAAAAAATTCCGAGTATCTATAAAGGGCCGTGAAGTTAACCAGTACCAGATATATGTAAATGGTATTCTTCTTTTGGAAGATCATCCTATTTCTATTCCTGAACGTCAAGCAAAATCAGCTAGAATAGAGATTAAGAAAAGTGGTTGTGTCCCATATACAGGCATGCACGATTTGTCTTCTGACGCTCCAATCTTTCTTAATCTTACAGAGAGAGTTCATGTTCGCCCAGGAGGATATGGGAATGAGGGCAGTAAACCATTCTATGCTAACTGGAAGTTTATTCTAGGTGCAGCATTTTATACATTGCTAATTCTTTGTCTTGGTATTTCTATCGGAACAGCTATCGAAGGAAATAACCATGTAAATGATAGCATGTCTAATATGGAAATTGTTGGGGATACAACAAATACAGATAACACTACAAATATAGTTGGTGGTGGGAACAAACGTAAAACGAGCCCTGACAAAGATAAGTGGAAAAAAACAAAAGATAATACTAGCGATAAAGCAAAAGGACAAGAAAATCCACCGAATAATGTTGGCAGCCAAAAAGATCCCAATCTATCTCCTCAAAACACTTCGAGCGATGAAGAATCATTTAAACAACCCTAAAATTATTAGATTATGATATTTGAATATACATGTCCAAGATGTAACAATAAGTTTACATCACCAATGAACGCAATAAGAGAATATGTCGCATGTCCATATTGCCAACAGCAGATGGCTAGTAATAACATTTCTTTAGTAATAGATAATCCTGTGAATGCAGGTTCTTCAACAGTCAGACCAGACAATCCACAAACTGTTCATGGAAGACCCGTCCATGGAAGACCCGTTCAAGGTAAACCCGTCCAAGGTAAACCTGTACAAGGTCGTCCAGTCCTTGCTCAACCGATTCAGGCTCAACCTGTAATCACTATGTCCCAACCCAATGACATCACTCCTCCTCCTGTTTCGTCACAGTATGCCCCCCCCGAGGATAAGCCTGCTATGCAACCAGTTGTGGCTCCTATTGATCCAATAGAACCCATTGCCAATGGGCATGCTCCTATAGCATCTACTTCAAATAATCCTTTTGAAAACAATCCTAGTAATGTTGTAGCTCCCGAACAGGATAACCGCATGAACGAAACGCCTACTGAGGATGAAACGCTCGATGATATGCTAATCAACAAATCACTTGCAGCTGTGGACGAAACAGAAGAACAGGAAGATTATGATGTTGAAGTAGCAGATGAATTGAAAGATGCGTTCGACAACGGAAATCTTGCCAATCCTCACCCACTAAAGAAGGGAAAGTTGTTTGCTGTATTCGGAGGACTTATTATACTACTCATAGCAGTCTGTTATCTCCTGTTCTTTAGTAAGAGTACTAATACAGAACAAGATGAAATAGAAATGGCGAAGAACAATGAAAAGGCTGCTGTTGACTCTTTGAAAGCATATGCCCAAGCTAACCCAGATGCAGGTATCAAGGAGTATTTTATGATAGACTTGAATCAAGATGGTCAGAAAGAAGTGCTAGCTAATTCCGACAAGCAATTAATTGTTTATGGAGCAAAGGGAGGCATTGCAACTCAACTTTATAACAAGCCTGTACTCGAGTGGGTATGGCTACGTGGCAAAGGCTTGTTTGTGGTCTTTAGCAGTGACGATCAGTCAGAAGGTAGTGCCGTATGGCTTAAACAGAATGTAACTACACTCGTCGAAGATTCTACCCAAGAGAATTACTCACACACTAAAGGTAAGTTTGCAAAATCACAGAACGGCAGTATCACAAATGTTTCAGAAGATGACTATTATGGTTTTATCAATGTAGTAATCAAGAATTACACAAAGTTAACTCCGATTAAACTTCAATAATATATTATGAAGGAAAATAGAATACTTGTTTTGACATTAATATGTCTTAATTGGTTGACAGCCAATGCTCAAGTTTCCACCTATACATTACCCAGCAATAAGGAGCAGATTGATAATTTATGCCAAAATGATGCTGAGTATGCCGAAAAGGTGCGTACTGAACAAATGAAACTAAATCACTGGGAGCTATTTGCAAAAAATAATCTTGCTTCTAACGAGGCCAGCTTTACTAATGAAGATAATTCCAACCCAGCTTTAGTAAACAGCAATAGAGAAAACGCGGTCTGGGAAATAGATGGGGTTGTTTATCGAATGCCAACAGCGAGCGAAATGTCATTTATTGCTGCGCCTTATAAGTTAGGGCCAAAAGACGAAATGCCACTATTTAATAAATCGAGTAAACTATATAATAATTTGGAGTTTGTAAAGATTGGGCATAATGGGGGAAAGTCTTTCTATTCAGACTATATTAGCAAGGGTAAGAATACAATCTATGCGTTGAGGTTTAAAGACAATATCGAGAAAAAGGGAGAAGACAATCCGGATCGTTGGGCATATCGTTATGATTTAAGCGAAACTAAACTTACTGTCACCATGAAGTATATAGGTGCAGACTCTCGTATAAAGAAAGTAAAAGACATAGATGATGACGAATGGTGGAACGGGCAAACTGGCAAACAGGTGATTGTATTGCCTGTTTATAGTGGAGGTGTTTCTTATTATATAAATAATGAGGAATTTCTAAACATCAATAACGAAACAGTAACAATTTCTTCTCAACGTATGTCGACATGTTTCATTCGCCCGTTTGTCGACATAGAAAAAACATATAAGAAAAATATGACTTATATGCACTATAATATCTATGGTGAAAATATTAAAACAGATAAATCTAGTGATACAGAGAAAGTTTATCAGATAAGTCCAGCCAATCCTGTAATACAGGTCTATGCAAAAGGAAATCCAAATGCCCCTTTATTAAAGTATGATGATGCTATTTTAAAATATGGTATTGTAGAAAAGAAATCTGAAGACGGTGGAGTATCTAATTACGAGATTAAACTAAACAAAAATTTGGGAATCGTTGAACGAAATCTGGAATTTACAATGGTTTGCCCAGAAGATGAAAGGCATAATAAAACCTTCACTGTTTGCCAACCAATCCTAAGCATCGAAAATATCCCAGATTCTATACCTTTTGACTTTATCAGTGAAGATTACCTCGACCAAGAAGGCAACTTTATGACTAACCACAATAATGAACCTGGAGTATTTAGTTTCGATGACGCAAATATGAAGGCCTGTCTCAATGACGGTGACCATGATTTTCACCTACCAACGATGAATAATATGAATTGCATTTTCCCTTCAAGCGACAAAAAATTTGATACACGTTACGAAACGGAAGATACAGATACCTTACAATTTGGAATGTTTGACAAAGCTCCTTATGCTGCAAAATCATCTTATTTTTGTAAAGGTGATGGCGTAATCTATGCTTTACGCTTTAAAAATAGTTGGCTGTGTTCAGCTTTTCGCTACAAATTCGATCCTCAGAATGGCCTTTATGTAAGTATTGTACCGTTAGGATCTCAAGCATATTTATTAAAAAATGCTAGAGAAATTAGTGATGGAGAAATCTTCGATAGAAAAGAATGCCAAACCTTTCTTTTCAAGAATCTTAAAGAAAAAACGAGCGAAATAGGAGATGGAGGCGCATTGTGGACAAGTACTAAGGATCCATACGATCCCGATTATTCGGCCTTTGCTATTGGATTTGACAAGAAAAAAATCTACAGAACCAGTGTTGCCCAATCTTGCTTACTACCAGTTTTGCCCTTCATCGGTAAAGTAGAGGTTACAGAAAAAGAGATAGAGCCAACTGAGGACACTGATACTGTTGTTACAGTTCAACCGCGTATACGCAGAACAAATCGTAGCAGCGGATCTTCAAGAAATCGTTCTAATAATCAAAGCGGAAGAAATAATACTACACGTACTGGTAGTAATCATATTCTTATTATAGACAAAACAAAATAATAAATGTATGGATAATATTCAATTCGAAGTTACCTGCCCCTATTGTGGACAAGTATTTCTAGTATCTTCACAAGCAGGCATACAGGTGCAGTGCCTATGTCCCAATTGTCAACAAGACGTAATAGTTGATGCACCTATAGTTGATAACAGTGCCCTGTTAGAATCCGACTTTGAAGATTCTCAGACAAATGGTTATCAGTCGGTAACAAATTATCCTCAACAAGTGCCGCCAGAAACTAATTACTATCAGACATCTGGTGCACAACAGAATAATAACCATCAACAATTTGCGGGCACCGTGCCTCCACAAGATTCACTTGTTTATGATGAAGAGCAGAGCAGTAAAGCAAAGAAACTAATCATACCATTATTGATTATTGCTTTGCTTCTAGGTGGAGTGGCATATTGGTTTTTCGGCATATATGCCCCCAAACAACAGGAATTGGCAGATTATAATACAGCGAAAACAAAAGGTGATATATATGCTGCGCGTGAGTTCCTTTCGAAACACCAAACAGATGCACTCCCTGATCATAGAACCTCAATGGAATCAATCGTAGAGGCATTTGTCAATGATTCTATAGCATGGCAATCAACGAAAGCTGGGCTTTCTGAGGATAATCTAAAGAAAAGTGTTTCGCTGCTAGAAACTTATCTTCAAGATTATCCCAAAGGTCTTCATCGTAACGAAGCATCATCAGAACTAAACAAGTATAACAGCTTGGTCGCTGCTGATGAAGAAGCAAGAAATAAAGTTGTAGAAATTGAGATGGTGACTGATGGTTACTCGATGCGAAGTTATTATTGTAATTATGGATCACACCAAACGAGTAACGGGAATGGCGGTACAACATACTACGCTGAATCACAGTACATCTCTGTGCCTGTAGGTAGAGCTTGGAGAATGGTTACTTATGATTGGAACTATACTACAAGCAGAATGTACTATCCTCCGGAAATTGTATTGGATAATGGCTCCCGTATTAATATTAATGAAGCCGGTAGTGGATATGTTATTCCAGGAGGTCGTTCTTTCAAGATTCATACTAAACCAATGTATGCATCCGACTATTATACCTACAAGCTCAAAATATATTTCCATGAGGATGATGCATAATATTATATCTATTAATGGAATGTCTATTTATATAATGGGATTAAATAGAAAGGCGAAGGAAGATAATTACTGTAGCCAGTTTAATTCGCGACAAGTTTAAGAATGTTAAATACGTTAAACTTTCGTGGCTTTGAGGTGTTCATTAATCCTCAAAGCCACTTTTCTATCGTATAAAACACAATTGTCAGATTATCAGCACATTACATATTCTGTGGTTGACTTCGATAGTTTCCCGTCGGCTACTCGATCGACGTTCGTTGCTCTTTCGTTCGTTTTTTGCTTGTTCCTCGTTCGGTCCTCGTTCGGTCTTCGATAGACTAACGAATAAGCAACGAGAGACGAACGAGAGACGAACGAGGACCTAACGAGAACCGAACGAGAAGTTAACGAGAACCGAACGATAACGGGTCGGGTGTCAAATGAAGACTCATGGTCCTTCTGTTGTAAGCAGTTGGGGTTGCTGAATGTACTGTTTGTAAACATAAATGCACGGTTTTGATTATTCGTTAAATGGTTTGTTGCAAAGCTACCATCTTGTTTGGGAAATCATCCTCAGGTAGGGCTGCAAAGATACAACATCACAAAACCCAAATGTCCATCTTTGTCACTCTTTGTCACTCTTTGAGCTATTTTTTAATTTTATTTAACTCATTTATATACTTTTTATACAAATTCTGTGCGCAGTCACACTAAACACTTTTGATGAGAAATCAATAATCGATCAATAAGACAACATATCTTTTGCCGTTAATAAGGCAGAATCTATTACCGAATGGTCTGTAAGTATCATTTACCGCAGTTTGAGTCTTTATTTTTGATCAGTCAAAATTTTCTGCGTTTCAAATTGCCATAGTCCATTATATTTCATTCAAAGTTTCACAAATACAGTTTTATAAGAAATACCAAATACAAATCCAAATTCCACCCAAACCTTAATAATCGATTTGGGTTTAGTATGTTCTTTGAACCATCTCTTTAGTAAGTCCCCACCTGTTCTATCAAGCAACCAACCGGAAATTAATGTCCAGACGAAGTAGTTTCTGGATTTAATTCACGCTCTTTAGCCAACCTCTCACGAAGTTCCGTGAGATTGATTTTATGGTGTGCTTTCACTCGGTCAAAGCCCTGACCATATACACCAACCACAGCCGATTGAGCCACAAAGGCATTGGGATCTATCTCATCGATGAGGTCGAAAATGAAGCGCGACTCGCTCTTTTTAGCGATACAAAAAATCACCTTGATGTCTTTCTTCGTAAAGAAACCACTACCGTTGAGCACCGAGCATCCGCGGTCGGCTATCTGATTGATAGCCTCACCAATCTCTTGATACTTGTCGGAAATGATGAAAAACTGCACACTCTGACGTAGTGAGTTGACCATGTGGTCAACAACAAACGATATGACAAAGAGTAACACGTAGCCATAGAGCACCTTTTCCCAGTCTTGCAATACCACATAGGAAGATGTGATGATGGTGAGGTCGCAGAACAAGATGATTTGTCCAAGCGACACATCACGATACTTATGTATCATGGCGGCTATCACATCCGATCCTCCAGTAGAACCTCCGGCAGAAAGTCCCAATCCCACACATGTGCCAAGGAATACAGCTCCCACCATACATGCCATAAACTTCTGATCGGCAAGCAGATGGAAATCGGGTGGCATAATATTTTGCAATACCGTAGAGGCTACTGTAAAGATCACAACACCATAGATGGTTTTAGCACAGAAACGCCATCCCAAGACCTTCAGCGCCACAACGAGCAACAAGGCATTAAGCACAAAGAATGTTTCGTGGGCTGGAATACCCGTCCCCCAATAAACAATCGATGCTACACCAATGATACCACCTGTTGTGATTTCATTAGGCAACAGAAAGAGTTCCACACCAACGGCTCCCAATATCATAGCAAGGGTGAGCACACAATAGTCGCGCAGTTGGCGCAAGAATTTCCCTTTATTACTTTTAGAATACATAAGCAATAGCAGTTTTTTAGATTGGTTATGCTTTTTTTACTCGCATGCCTCAACGCGCTGGCAAGGTTTGCGTGATGTGCTGCTCACGATGACAGATGCGCACCTCTATACCAAACTTGTCGTGAAGATGCTCAGCCAGATGTTGGGCTGAATATACACTACGGTGCTGTCCACCTGTGCAACCGAAACAAAACATCAATGATGTGAAGCCACGCTGCATGTAACGGCGCACATGGGCATCGGCAAGTCGATAGACGGAGTCAAGGAATGTCAGTATCTCACCATCGTCTTCCAAGAAACGGATGACCGGTTCGTCGAGTCCTGTCAACTGTTTGTAGGGTTCATAGCGACCGGGATTGTGAGTACTTCTACAGTCAAACACATAGCCGCCACCATTGCCACTCTCGTCTTCTGGTATGCCTTTGCGGTAAGAGAAACTATAGACCTTGACCACCAACGGTCCCTGAGAATCGTATTTAGAGAAAGTGGCTGGACCGTCCTGTGGATGCTGGCGGTAAGGGTTATGCGCAGTAGTCTTGTAGCCATCGGCTCTACTGGCTGTAAGTTCTATCTGCTGGAACTGCGGCAATTCTGTCAGGCGCTGGAGCAGGTCGATGAGATAGGGATAGGGGAAATGTGCCACTTCCAACAGTTCTCGAAGATTCTGTATAGCGGGCGGTATGCTACTGATGAAATGCTGTTTGCGCTCAAAATAGCCGCGGAATCCATAGGCTCCCAACACTTGCAGAATGCGGAACAGCACGAAGAGAGAGAGTCGCTCTACAAAGTGGTGAGGTGTGGGCACCTCGGTAAACTGCTTCAGCGCGTTGTAGTATTCATAGACCATTTCGCGGCGCAGCTTATAGGGATATTTGGCTGACGCCTGCCACAGAAACGATGCCAAATCATAATAATACGGTCCACGACGTCCGCCCTGGAAATCAATAAAATAAGGATTGCCCTCGCTGTCGAGCATCACGTTGCGTGCCTGGAAATCACGATAAAGGAAGGCATCACAACGCTCAGCTGTCAGGTCTTTGGCAAGCAGACGGAAGTCAGCCTCAAGCTTTAACTCATGAAAATCCAGTTCGGTAGCCTTGAGAAAACAATACTTGAAATAATTGAGATCAAACAACACACTATCCACATTGAATTCTGCCTGAGGATAACAATTGGTAAAATCGAGTCCTCTGGCACCACGCATTTGGATGTTGGGCAACTGTCGAATGGTACGTTTCAGCAGTTCCTGCTCCTTCAACGTATATCTGCCACCGGCCGCACGTCCGCCACGAACGGCATCGAAAAGCGACACACTACCTAAGTCGGACTGCAAGTATCGGAGTTCGTCATCGCTAACTGCCAGAAGTTTAGGTACTGGCAATTGGCGCTGGGTAAAGTGTTGGCAAAGATAAACGAAGGCATGATTCTCATCGCGACTGGTGCCGATGCATCCCACCACCGATGTGCCGTCGGCAGCTGTCATACGGTAATACTCGCGATTGCTGCCTGCACCGGGCAGTTTTTCAACCTGTGCGGGTTCTTCTCCGCACCATTTACTATAGAGTGATATGAGTTGTTGCATGATGATTCAATAGATAAATATTATTGCAAGGTGAGGCCCATCAGTCCGACAACCACATCATTAGAACAAGTGCGGAGCGTGATGGAAGCCAGCGGTTTGTGGGATTTCAGCGGCATGCAGAGCATTTGGGCAGCCCCTCCGGGAATGTTACGTTGGGCGGGACCTCCGAGATGCAGAGCCTTGCCCAGGTTGCGACTCACAGTACCTGTGGCAAGTGAAACGCGATATGGTCGCGGCATGGGAGCACGGAAGGCCTTACCGTCGATATAATAGTCCTGATCTACAGGACACCAGTTGTCGGGATTGACCAGCGGCAGCGTGTCGGTCGTACCATCTGCATAATGCACCACAATCTCTGCATTGGTGATATGGGATTGCATGTGATTGGTCGAACCTGCCATCAGCAACCATGCTTTGGCTGCACGTCCCTTCAACGGAATGGTGACACTATCAGGATAGTTGTCCCAAAGCGAAGTAAACACGATATTCTGTCCTTCGGCAGGAGTGGCAAAAGGTACGCCCATCATCACAAATTCGTCATTAACAATACTTGCCCGGAAAGCGGTATCTACTATTTCCGGACAATAATCTGGATGACACCACTCTCCCACTCCCTGCACAGGTATCTGCAAGGTAGTATATGGCGGACGAGGTGTGCGATACTCCTGACGGAATATGTCTGTGACATTGGCATTATAATATGGAGTCAGCCGCTGCTTGACAAACTTACGGTCAAAGGTTGGTTCGTCGATGGGTGTTGCATCGGGAATTGTGACTGCTTCATGAAGTTCTACATCGGGCAACCGAACCGGTTCTTCCACGGTCAGCACCTGATGCTGTTCGGTAGTGCCCTCTACATCGCGATAGAGCCCCCCACCCATATTCACTCGCAGCACAATCTTCAAGGGTTTGCTGAAATGCTGATCAACCTCTATCATCACTTTTCTACCCATACGGCGGTAGGTATAGGAGAGATAAGGTGTATTGACCGAAGCATGATCCCACGATGAGGGAAAGCCCGGACGGATGATACATTTTCCGAAGAGAGCTTGTGGCTGTATGCCGAAAAGTCCCTGTAACAGCGTGCGCGAGGAAATACCGATACAATCGCCGAAATCGCGGTAACACTCACCTCGTGCAGCATCATATTTACTGATTTGTCCGAAGTTGGCAGGACTTTGTCCCTCATACATTTGGTCGATAATATTGCCCATCATCAGTCGATAGGCAGCATCTGTCCTGCCGGCTTGATAGTAGGCCAACGCCGTATGCATCACCTCGGCAGCCGCTACATTATTGATACTCCAGTCGTAAGGTTGCCAGTTGGTGGTGGCAATAGTAGCATAATCACCACGCACAGGAATATGTGGAATGGCATGATCCACATAGCGAGTGGCCCGATAGGCTTGTTCGGGCGAGCATGCGCCACAGTCGATAGGTGTATAGATGGACCATACGGCAGCACTCTCATGCTTGCGCTTCAGTCCCATCAAGTCTTCATATTCAGCCCAATGTCCTTTGTCTTCAAGCCAAAGGCGACTGTTCATGGCATCGAGAATGGCAGCCGCTTCCTGCTGATACGGTTTTGGATCGCGCCCTATGAGTTCTGCCATACGGGCAGCCAATAGGTTGGCGCGATAGTTATAGGCCGAGGAATGGGTGACTGCACCACCATTATAATATAAGGCATCTGAAGCCCAGATGCAGCAATAGGCATCATAGAGGTGGTCTCCGTCGGGGTCAAAGTTGCGTTTCTCCCATTCGAGATGTCGTTCCACCACAGGCCACATCTTTCGTATATAGGCTATATCGGCATTATATTGGAAGTGCCAGAGCAGTTCGTCGATATAGTTAAGATTCATGTCATAATGGTGCATCTGATCGTTGCGATTCGGATTCCGACAGATGTAACCATTGCTATACATGGGTGTTCCCCATCGTTTTTCTGCACGTGCAAGATGTTGTTTCTCATCTTGTGCAGGGTGCGATTGCGTTGCTGATACTTTGTTAACCTGACTACGGGCATAAGCATCAAAATGTGAGCGTGCACGATCATTCCATCCCAGCACATCGCCGAGGTATCCGGCACGCCATCCTGCCAGCGGCATTCGCCAGCCTACACAGCCATGCAACCATGTTTGTCCATCCCAATCACCATCGGCAGCCATCACAAGTGCGCCACCCAAAGTATTGATATAAGGATCAGGAGTGTCGAACGTCACACGCGAAGCCATCTTCTGATTATAAGCTACGGCTTCGGCAAAGAGTTGTGCTTGTTGGTCGGGCGACATGTTGACCACTTTGTCAAGCATCACCACAACATATACGGGAGAGGAATTGGGACATTTCACCACCTGTCGGTCGGCATCATTCTGGGCTGCATCGAAGCAGTCACGACTATCCACACCCAGGTCGCCGTTACGATGCAGCTTCGGTTGTTTCACGCCGCTCAGCGTACAAGTCACATCAAGAGAATTGTCGCCAGACATCAGTCGCCACACGGCACCCTCTCGGTTGTGTAGCGCCACAACATCCACCAGCACATCAGTTTTTCCTAACCTCTTGTCGCGCAAGCGATAACTGCGCATACCATCAACATACCATGCTTTGCAATAAGCAACATTTTCAAGGTCGATACCATTGACTTTGAAAGCCACATGGCGATGATGCCCCTTCTTGGCAATAGCAAAGACAGGGCGATCGCTGGTCTCTATGCGATAGTCGGTAGGGCCACCATATAGGGCACGAGTATAACGGTTGTTGCCATTCTCGCAGACAAAGGCACGTCCTTCGGGCCGATAGTTTTGTTGGGCAACCATCGGCAACAGGCACAACCAAGATGCGACAAGCGCCAACCATCTATTCCTCATTTTCTTTCTCTTTACGTTCACGACGACGCTCCACCCATTGTTCTACGGCATATTCCGCAAACACCAGCAATATCATAATGCCAAGCGACATGCAGAAAGCCGACAGACGTGAAGTGGTCTGTCCATACACTATGAGATATATACCATAGGCTACTATAGCCTTGAGTATCCATATTAGCCAATTACTCTTATTCATATTGGGTACAAAGATACTATGAAGTGGGCGAAAAACAAAATAAAAGCCGTTTTATTTTAACCCCACCTGATGACATTAAAAAACCGGCTGTCATCTCGACAGCCGGTTTCAAAACAAACTACTTAAAAACTAATCTACTAAAACAAATCAAAAAAATATCTCTTATTTTCTAATAATCATATCATTTTGCGTTGATTTTAACTTTCAACGTTGCAAAGATAAGTGTTTTATAAACACGATGCAAATTATTTAGATAAAAAAACACTTTAAATTGATATAAATCAAACCGGGAGACTGAAACAACGTTCAATCTCCCGATTTTTGATATGTTTGGTTTACAAATTATTACATCATTCCGCCCATTCCTGGGTTGCCGCCCATTGGCATAGCAGGATGCTCTTCTGGTTTGTCAACGATAAGACACTCAGTAGTCAGGAACATGCCAGCGATAGAGGCTGCATTCTCCAAAGCTACGCGAGCAACCTTGGCTGGGTCAACAATACCGGCAGCACGCAGGTCTTCATACTTGTCAGTACGGGCATTGTAACCGAAGTCGCCCTTGCCTTCGCGTACTTTCTGAACAACCACAGCACCTTCACCGCCTGCATTGCGTACAATCTGGCGAAGTGGTTCTTCGATGGCACGCTCTACAATATTGATACCGGTCTGCTCGTCGGCATTCACACCCTTCACGTCTTTCAGTACGTCGAGTGCACGGATGTAGGTAGTACCGCCACCCACTACAACGCCTTCCTCAATGGCAGCACGTGTAGCGCAGAGTGCATCGTCAACACGGTCTTTCTTCTCTTTCATCTCAACTTCACTATTAGCGCCGACGTAAAGAACGGCTACGCCACCTGCCAATTTGGCCAGACGCTCCTGCAGTTTCTCTTTATCGTAGCTGCTGGTAGTGAGTTCGATTTCTTTTTTGATCTGTGCAATACGATCCTTGATATTCTCTTTGTCGCCAGCACCATTGACAATAGTTGTATTGTCTTTAGATACGGTAACCTTATCGCAAGTACCCAGCATGTCGAGGGTAGCCTGCTCCAGTTTCAAACCTTTCTCTTCGCTGATAACGACACCACCTGTCAGAATGGCAATATCTTCGAGCATAGCCTTACGACGGTCGCCAAAGCCAGGAGCCTTGACAGCGCAAATCTTCAAGCCACCACGCAGACGGTTTACAACCAATGTGGTCAAAGCCTCTGAATCGACATCCTCGGCAATAACGAGCAAGGGTCGTCCGCTTTCAGCAGCAGGCTGCAGGATGGGCAAGAAATCCTTGATATTGCTGATCTTCTTATCGTAGATGAGCACGTAAGGATTCTCCATGATACACTCCATCTTGTCTGAATCGGTTACGAAATAGCCTGAGAGGTAACCGCGGTCGAACTGCATTCCCTCTACAACACCGATGTGGGTATCGCGACTCTTAGACTCTTCAATGGTGATGACACCATCTTTAGATACTTTGCGCATAGCGTCGGCAAGGAGTTTACCGATTTCCTCATCGTTGTTAGCACTTACTGTGGCAACCTGTTCAATCTTGTCGTAGTTGTCGCCAACCTGCTCAGCGCTCTCCTTGATGTGGTCAACCACGGCTTTCACAGCCTTGTCAATACCGCGTTTCAAATCCATAGGATTGGCACCTGCGGTCACGTTTTTCAGACCTTCGGTCACAATAGCCTGAGTGAGAATGGTGGCAGTAGTTGTTCCATCACCGGCATCGTCACCAGTCTTAGAAGCAACACTCTTTACCAGCTGAGCACCTGTGTTCTCAAATTTATCTTCGAGTTCGATTTCCTTAGCTACCGTAACACCGTCCTTGGTGATCTGTGGAGCGCCAAACTTCTTCTCGATAACCACGTTGCGTCCTTTAGGACCGAGGGTTACCTTTACTGCATTAGCCAACTGATCGACACCGTTTTTCAACAGGTCACGAGCTTCAATATTGAATTTAATATCTTTTGCCATAATGTTTATTCCTTATTCTTTTATTATTGTCAATTGCTTATTTTTCGATAATGGCGAGCACATCGCTCTGGCGCATCATCAGATATTTTTCACCTTCAAACTCAAGTTCGGTACCACTATATTTGCCATAAAGCACTTCGTCGCCGGCTTTCAGAATCATCTCTTCGTCCTTAGTGCCTTGTCCAGCAGCAACAATTTTACCGTGGAGAGGTTTCTCTTTAGCTGTATCAGGAATGATAATTCCACCAATCTTTTCTTCTGCGGGTGCGGGCAATACCAGCACGCGGTCACCTAATGGTTTAATGTTCATCATAATCTTTATCTGTTTTAAAGTTAAATTTCTTCTGTCAGTCAATATGCCAAAAGTGTGCCATTCGTCAAAGACTGACACATTGTCACACTTCCACTCCGTGTATGACTGCCACAAAGAAGCAGGGAATCATATATAAATAAGGTGTAAGACTGATGTGAGCACAACTTCTGCCACAATTTTTAATGATGCTTATGACATTTTTGATGTTCGGGATGCGTTCGGGATGCGTTCGGGATGTTGCCATCTTTATATGTAGCGAGATTATTAAGTAAGTCCGATGTAAGTCCCAAGTAAGTCTCAAGTGAGTCCCCAAAACTGACAGACAATAATGGGAAATAGATGGGAGAACAAAAGGGGAAATAAAAGAAAAACGGGGTTTTTCTTTGTATTTCGCTCGGTTTGCACTACCTTTGATGCAAAGCACCTTAGGTAGGCGGCACCTCGGAAATAAAAGAAAAACGGGGTTTTTCTTTGTATTTCGCTCGGTTTGCACTACCTTTGCAACGAAATGTGTACTATCGGATTTTATTCAAAAGACAACAAACCATATCAAAACAATAAATTATGAAAGATTTTATTAAATACGTAGGCGCAACCATAACCGGAATCGTCATGCTTTCTGTTATCGTAGGCATATTGGGTGTTATCTCGCTGGTCGGCCTTGCCGCAAGCACCGCATCAACCGTTCAGGTGAAAGACGGTTCAGTATTCACCCTTGTGCTCAAGAACAACATTGATGAACGCGGCACAGACAATCCGATAGGATTTCTGAATGGCAGCGATACCACTATCGACGGACTCAACGACATTATAAGTGCTATCCATAAAGCAAAAGACAACGAGAACATCAAAGGTATCTACATTCAGGCAGACGGAATGGCAACAGACTCGCCAGCATCACTCCATGCCATTCGCGAGGCATTACTCGACTTCAAGAAGAGTGGTAAATGGATCATCAGTTACTCCGACGGATACAGCCAGAGCGAATACTACCTCTGCTCGGTGGCTGACCAGATTCTGCTCAACCCACAAGGTCAGATTGGTTGGCACGGACTGGCTGCCGAACCCGTATTCTACAAAGATTTGCTCGCTAAGTTTGGCGTTAAGTTTGAACTCTGCAAAGTAGGTAAATACAAGAGCGCACCAGAGCAAGTGACTGCCGACGGCATGAGCGAAGCTAACCGCGAACAGGTGACTGCCTATGTGACAGGCATATGGAAGGTAATGCTCAAAGACGTATCTGCCAGCCGTAAGATTTCTACCGACTCGCTCAACGCATACGCCGATCGTTTCATGGATTTGGCCGATGCACAGGAGCTCATCAAACTGCGCCTCATCGACAAGACCATGTATGCTGATGAAGTGAAAAACGTCATCAAGAAACGCCTCGACATCGATACCGACACCGACATTCCACAACTCAGCCTGGGCGATATGCTCAATGTGGAGGATAAGAAAAATCGTGGCGACAAGGTTGCTGTCTATTATGCTTATGGAGATATTGTAGATGAAGACAACAGCAATCCCATGAATCCACAAACCTGTATCGTGGGAAAAGATATGTGTAAGGACTTGGAAGAACTGGCCGACGACGACGATGTGAAAGCAGTAGTGCTCCGAGTCAACTCACCTGGTGGTTCTGCCTATGCTTCAGAACAAATCTGGCACGCAGTTACCAAGTTGAAAGCCAAGAAACCCGTAGTGGTTTCCATGGGCGGATACGCAGCATCGGGAGGCTATTACATCAGTTGTGCAGCCAACTATATCTACTCCGATCCCACTACCATTACCGGCTCTATCGGTATCTTCGGCATGTTCCTCAACTATAGCGAACTGATGAAAGACAAGCTCGGCATCAAGTTTGACGAGGTAAAAACCAACAAACATGCCAACTTCGGCACGCGTTCACGATTCTTTAACGCAGAAGAGATGGCTATCCTCGACAAATATATCGGCAAAGGCTACGAACTCTTCCGCAAACGTGTGGCTGACGGACGCAAGATGTCCGTAGCCCAAGTGGAGCAGATTGCACAAGGCCGTGTATGGCTGGGCAACGACGCCCTGAAGATTCATCTCGTAGATGGAATCGGTTCGCTCGACGACGCTGTCAAGAAAGCCGCCCAACTGGCAAAGCTCGACGAATATTACGCCAGCGAGTATCAGACTCCAAGCAGTTGGTATGAAACCCTTCTGGCATCGGCAAGTGGCAATAGCGGCAGCTATCTCGACGAACAAATGCAAGCCACTTTCGGCGAACTCTACGAGCCGCTCCGCTACATCAAGCAGGTGGAAAACATGAGTAAGATACAGGCTCGCCTGCCCTATTTCCTTACTATTCGATAATTACACCTTATATAATATATGAACGCAAGAGGGAATTTCATCCGCATCAACAAATGGCTACTTCCGCTGAGCTGGCTTTACGGACTCGGCGTGAAGCTTCGCAACATGGCCTTTGAGATGAATCTGCTGAAAAGCCGATCGTTTGACATACCCGTCATCTCGGTGGGCAATATCACAGTTGGCGGTACAGGAAAAACCCCTCACGTGGAATATCTTATCGAACTGCTGAAAGACCATTGCAAGGTGGCAGTACTCAGTCGTGGCTATAAACGTAAGAGCAAAGGATTTGTCTTGGCAGACAACGACACACCGATGAAGCGCATCGGCGATGAACCGTTTCAGATGAAAAGGAAATATCCCGACATCACCGTGGCAGTTGACAAAAAGCGTTGCCACGGCATCGACCAACTGACAGAGCTCAACAAGGCTGATGTCATCCTGCTCGACGATGCGTTCCAGCACCGTTACGTGCAGCCAGGCATCAATATCCTTCTGGTGGATTACCATCGTCTGATTATCGACGACTGCCTCTTGCCTGCAGGCAGACTGCGCGAACCGTTGTCTGCCAAAGACCGCGCAGATGTTGTCATCGTGACAAAATGTCCTAAAGACATGAAACCGATGGAGTATCGCGTGACCAACAAGATGATGCAGCTCTATGCCTACCAGTCGCTCTATTTCACCTCGTTGAAATACGGACCGCTACGCCCCATGTTCGGCGGACAGGACAAACAGAATCAGGGCAAACGACCACTCGAAAGCATCAAAGCCGACGAACACATTCTGTTGCTCACCGGTATTGCATCGCCCAAACAGATGATACAGGACTTAAAGCCCTACACCACGCACCTGACTCCGCTGACCTACAGCGACCACCATCAGTTCAAAAGCAAAGACATTCAGCACATCAACAACACCTTCGAACAACTGCCGAAACCACGTCTGCTCATCACGACAGAGAAAGACGCAGCCCGTCTGTACGACGTCGAAGGACTAAGCGAAGAAGTAAAAAACAATATGTATATACTCCCTGTAACCATCAGCTTCATGCTGGACCAGGGCGAAATGTTTAACAAATACATCATCAGTTATGTACGAAAAAATTCAAGAAACAGCATCCTGGATCAAAGAAAGGATGACCACAAATCCCACAACAGCGATCATTCTGGGAACAGGACTCGGACAATTAGCTTCCGAAATAACTGATAAATACGAATTCCTATACAGCGAAATCCCCAATTTCCCCATTTCTACCGTAGAAGGCCACTCTGGCAAACTCATCTTCGGCAAACTGGGCAACAAGGACATCATGGCCATGCAAGGACGCTTCCACTTCTACGAAGGCTATTCGATGAAGGAAGTAACGTTCCCCGTACGCGTCATGTACGAACTGGGCATCAAGACGCTTTTCGTGTCAAATGCAGCCGGAGGCATGAACCCACAGTTCAATATCGGTGACCTCATGATCATCACCGACCATATCAACCTGTTCCCCGAACACCCCTTGCGCGGAAAAAACTTCCCCACCGGACCTCGCTTCCCAGACATGCACGAGCCATACGACCTGCAACTGGTGGCAGAAGCTGATAAAGTGGCAGCAGAAAAAGGCATCAAAGTGCAGCATGGTGTATATATCGGCGTACAGGGTCCTACCTTTGAAACACCAGCCGAATACCGCATGTTTGCCAAGATGGGCGGCGACGCCATCGGCATGAGTACCGTCCCCGAAGTAATTGTAGCCCACCATTGCGGCATCAAGACCTTCGGTGTGAGTGTCATTACCGACCTTGGCGGCTTCGACGATCCCGTTGAAGTAAGTCACGAAGAAGTACAGGAAGCAGCCAACAAGGCACAGCCTTTGATGACTGAGATCATGCGTGAAATGATTAACAGAGCATAAACAAATACATGGAAATAGCAAAACTGGGTGAATTTGGACTGATCGACAGACTGACCAAAGACATCAAACCACAGAATGAATCAACAAAGTACGGCGTAGGCGATGACTGCGCCGTACTCAGTTACCCCAACAGCGAAGTACTCGTCACCACCGACATGCTGATGGAAGGCGTACACTTCGACCTCACCTATATAGATTTAGAGCACCTTGGCTACAAGTCTGCCATGGTCAACATCAGCGACATCTTCGCCATGAACGGCACCCCACGCCAACTGACCGTCAGTCTGGCAGTAAGCAAGCGCTTCACCGTGGAAGATATGGAACAGTTCTACAACGGACTGCGCCTGGCATGCGACAAATGGCATGTGGATATCGTAGGAGGCGACACCACCTCATCTTATACAGGCCTCGCCATCTCCATCACCTGTATCGGCGAAGCCAAGAAAGAGGATATCGTCTATCGCAACGGAGCCAAAGAGACCGACCTGATATGTGTCAGCGGAGACCTCGGTGCTGCCTATATGGGACTGCAACTCTTAGAACGTGAGAAATCTGTTTACTATTCACAAGTTGACGAAGCCAAACGCAAAGGCGATAAAAAGGCATTGGAGAGTCTGGCTCAGTTCCAGCCCGACTTTGCCGGCAAAGAATATCTGCTCCAGCGCCAACTGCGCACCGAGGCACGCGGCGATATTATCGAAAAGCTCCGTGCTGCCGGCATACGCCCCACAGCTATGATGGATATCAGCGATGGACTGTCGAGTGAACTGATGCACATCTGCAAGCAAAGCCATGTGGGATGCCGTATCTTCGAGAAGCAGATCCCCATCGACTATCAGACTGCGGTAATGGCAGAAGAACTCAACATGAACGTGACCACCTGCGCACTCAACGGCGGCGAAGACTATGAATTGCTGTTCACCATTCCTATTGGTGACCATGAGAAAATCCAGGCCATCGACGATGTTCGCCTCATCGGACACATCACAAAGGATAGCCTCGGACAGGTGCTTGTGACACGCGACGACCAAGAATTTCCACTAAAAGCGCAAGGTTGGAATCCACTGCAATAATGGCAAAATAAGCGCAAAAACAAAGGTAAATGGAGGCAAAAAGGGCGAAAGTTCTTAAAATTCGTTAACAAATAGCACTTTTTCATGCGGTTTGTTTGGTATATCAAAATTATGTAGTACCTTTGCAACCGCAAACGAAAGAATTGCAAAACCGAATATGGTGCCTTAGCTCAGTTGGTAGAGCATCGGACTGAAAATCCGTGTGTCCCCGGTTCGATTCCTGGAGGTACCACTCCTCCTTTCATTTAAGCCCCTGTTCAACATTTAGTTGGCAGGGGTTTTACTTTTCTACATATCGTACTCGCGCTCGAGAATAAAAAGAAATTTGGGCATTTCTTTTCTATTCTGCTCGCTTATTCGTACTTTGGCGCTAAAGCGTCCAAGGTACTCGCGCTCGAGAATAAAAAAAGAAATTTGGGCATTTCTTTTTTATTCTGCTCGCTTATTCGTACCTTTGTCGGCGGATAAACGAACTAACAAACAAAAAAGAAAGTAAAAACCAATGGGAATCATCATCGGCATTGACGTGGGCATATCGACCACCAAGATTGTTGGACTGCACGAACAACATGTTCTTTCACCCATCCGCATTACTGCGGTCGATCCCGTCACATCACTCTACGGAGCTTTCGGAAAGTATCTTCACGACAACAACATCAGCCTCAGCGACGTTGAACAAGTCATGGTGACTGGTGTGGGATCGGCATATATCGACGGACCCGTCTATGGATTGCCAACAGGCAAGACAGACGAATTCATTGCAGATGGCTTGGGCGCACGCTTTGAAAGCGGTCTCTCGAAAGCCATTGTAGTATCAATGGGTACAGGAACCAGCTTTGTGCAATGTGATGGCGATGAGATCCGACACATCGGAGGTATTGGTATCGGAGGTGGAACCGTACAGGGTCTATCGCGTGTGATGCTCAACACAAGCGATCCGAAACAGATTTCGAGTCTGGCACTCCGTGGCGACATCCGCAACATCAACTTGCTCATCGGCGACATCTCTAGTCGTCCTTTGCCCGGCCTCCCCATGAATGCCACCGCATCGCTATTCAGCAAGGCACAGTATGACGCGCCACGCGAAGATATTGCCCTTGGCATTATCACCATGGTATTGCAGAGCATCGGTTCTGCGAGCATTCTTTCCGCCCTCAACACGGGCATCAAAGACTTTGTACTGATAGGCAATCTGACGCTCTACCCCCAATGCAAAGAGATTTATCCTATGCTGGAAAAGCTCTACAACGTGCGTTTCCACATACCGAAATACTCTGAATTTTGTACTGCCATCGGTGCTGCGCTCAACTTCAGACAGCAACTCGGCAAATAGAAACTGTTAGATATCAGTATTTTAAGTTCTATTCTGCCATTTGACAAGCGACTGTGGTGCTACAGAAAGGAGCACCTGAAGTGCTTACATAAAATTCAGTTTTCAGAAAAATTTCGACCACTCGACCACCAATCCGTGTATCGCGCTGTCATTCAGCGCTATATGCGGTGGTCGATTGCTTGAAATTCAGGATTATCGACCACCCATCGACCACCAGTGCAACGATGTGATGTGCACGAATCAGCCTAAAGAATGATGCTTTTCAATGTGGAATTACTATTGTTTTCGGCAAAAGAGCAGAGCTGAGTTACTTTTGTCCTTTCAGGACGTGGTTGATTATGTGCATTCATATCCGCAGGGCGATGCCCTGGGCTAAGGAAACCATTGGGCTTTCAGCCCGCCTTTGCTTGTTTGGTTATTAACACATCTTTAGTTGTTGGGTATTAGCCCGTCGTTAGTTGTTGGGTTACTAACGCCCCGAATGGGGCAAAATCTTCATAGCCCAGGGTAACACCCTGGGGTGTATGATTTTATTTAGCCTACGTCCTGTAAGGACAAAAGTAAAGCGTGATCCTATTTTCCTTATAAAATACTATCGTTTATCAGCACTTTGACAAGCCTTGATAACACCTTTATCAAATATTGGATAACACCTTTTATCAAACGTTGGATAATACTTTTATCAAACGTTGGATAATACTTTTATCAAACGTTGAAAACACCTTTATCAAACGTTTGAAAACACTCTTGCCAAACGTTGGGAAACACTCTTGCCAAACGTTGGGAAACACTCTTGCCAAACGTTGGGCAATACTTTTGCCAAAGGTTTGGAAATGTCTGACAATACGTATATTGGGCTGAGATGTAAAAATTCGACAAATTTTGACGGTGGTCGATAGATGTTCGAATGGTGGTCGAAAACACCCTATGAAACGATATTCGACCATCAGCTAAACCGTTGTACCACATAGTTTTACACAGACTTGGTGGTCGAGTGGTCGATTTTTGCAAAAGACGCGCGTGCGCGTGCGTAAGAGAAACAAGGTTTGTCCGACAGCGTCAAACAAACCTCGTTGTTGTTGTATCACGGTTTCGGAAAGGCGAAAAAAAACTTCCATGCGCTCAACCGCCGACCTCCTATGGCCTTGATACTATTCCAGATTGTCGATGGTGATTCCATCAAACTCAGTCATAAACGACATGATGCGCGACTGATAATGGTTGCGCTTCACCTTCAAACGAACGGTGGCAGTATATGTTTCAGCATCTTGTGAGCGATGAGTTTTCATTTCATAAGCCAACACCTCAGCGTGTTCGCGACCGATAGAATCGAGCACTCCGCGTATTCCCTCACGTGTAGGAGCAGAGAAGGTCAGCGAAATTTGCTTCGCACCGAATCGGTTGTGCAAGATGCTGACACCTTCCAAGCACAACAATACGAGAACCGTAGAAACCGTTGCCAGCAGATAGAGTCCCGATCCGCAAGCCAATCCGATGGCAGAGGTCACCCACAGCCCAGCCGCTGTAGTCAGTCCGCGCACCACATGGCGCTGGAAGATGATACATCCGGCACCGATAAAACCGATACCGCTGACCACCTGTGCGGCAATGCGCGAAGGGTCGAGGCGCACCACTCCGCCCACCACATCTTCGTAACCATATTTAGACAGTATCATGAAGATGGCAGCACCAAGCCCTACAAGGAAGTGGGTTCTGAATCCTGCTTCCTTTGCCCGGTATTCACGTTCTATACCGATGGCACCACCCAGCAGGGCTGCCAACAAAATGCGGATGATAAATGCTTCGTTCATAGTTTTATGATTTAGAGTTCTATCGTTTAGTTCTTCAATTCACAAACGACTTGTTTGCCCATTTAAAGGCATTCCATCGTCTGACAAACAGTATGCCGCGGATATTCTCGTCGAGCACAAAGGCAAACCACATGCCCACCAGTCCGAAGCCAAGCGTGATGCCCAGCAGATATCCGAACAGCACCCCCACTGCCCATTGCACCACAAGACCGAGGTAGAAAGGATAGAGGATGTCGCCCGCAGCCCTGAGCGTATTGGTCGCCCAGATGTTGACACACTTACCCACTTCGAGCAGCACATCGACCCAGAAGCAGGTGCATACCAGTTTGGCGATAGTGGGATTGTCGGTCAGACAGTCGGCAATAAACGGTCCGCAGAGTGCACAGAGCACCGAGAACGACAGTGTGACGAGTGCTCCCCTACGCCAGGAGAAGCGTCCCACTTGGTATGCCGCCTGTGTTTTTCCCAATCCTGTCAGATGTCCCACCATGATGCTGCTTGCCTGGGCAATGCAGATGGCATACATATAGACAAACATCACCACATTGACAATATAGGTGCGGGCAGTCAGTTCGTCATTGCCCAGCATATTGATGAAATACAGCAAGGTGAGCTGCTGCAGGTTGTAGGATATGTTTTCGCCAGCCGATGGCATGCCAATCTTCAGCAGATTGCGCAACTCGTGTGTGGGGAAATGGGCAAAGAGTTTTTGAGGCACATAGGTGAACAAGCGCCAACGCAGTATGACCACCAACAACACCATAGCCACTACTCGCGATATGCTTGTAGAGATGGCGGCACCCTCGGCACCCATTTCGGGCATGCCAAACTTACCGAATATCAATATATAGTTGCCCATGATGTTGAGCACATTGACCACCCCCACCACCATCATTGGCGGAACGGGCATCTTGGCAGATCGCAGAATGGTGCTCACCGTGGTGGAAATCGCCTGTGTGAAAGCCATTCCGCCCACTATCTGCATATACGGGCGACCATACACCATCAGTTCGGGACGCAGTCCCATGAGTGTCAATATCGAGTCGGCACCGAGAAACAGCGTCAGGCTGACAGCTATTCCCACCACCAGATTGAGTGCCAAAGCCACTATGCCGACTCTGATAAACTTCTCTTCGCGTCCTGCTCCGAGATACTGTGCACACAGCACAGAAGTGCCGGCATTGATAATAGTGAAGAGCAGAAACACCAACGAGAGTATCTGGTTATCTACTCCTACTGCTGCTACAGCCGCATCGCTATACTGGCTGAGCATGAAAGTATCGACGCCTCCCAAGAGAAAAGTCAGTAGGGTTTCCAGCAGAATGGGTCCCACGAGGTGGTTGACGTCACGTTTGAAATTGTAGTGTATCATGTGTATTTGTTATCCAAATTAAAGTCATGCGGTTGAGTTCAACCCGTCACAGCGACTTTTCTGCCAAACCATCGGTCGATAATCAGCGCCAAGGCACCGTCGCCCGTCACATTGCAGGCAGTGCCGAAACTATCCATAGCGATATAAAGGGCTATCATCAGTGCCAACGACTGCTGGTCGAATCCCAGCATAGACTGTAGGATTCCCAATGCTGCCATAATGGCTCCACCCGGCACACCCGGTGCGGCAACCATCGTAATGCCCAGCATCAGTATGAATCCTATCATGCCTTGCATGTCGTAGTCTATATGCTGCATCATCATCAGCGCCATGGCACATGCCACAATCTTCAATGTGCTACCCGACAAATGTATCGTGGCACAAAGGGGCACCACAAAGCCGGCAATACCCTCACCCACCCCATTGGCTATGGTCTGCCGGAGTGTCACAGGAATGGTTGCTGCCGACGATTGTGTGCCGAGTGCGGTAAAATAGGCAGGCATCATGCGCATCAGCAGCCGCAACGGATTCCTATGGGTCAGCAGTCCTGCTACGGCATATTGCAAGAGCAGCAATACGACGTGCATCACGAATATCACGCCGATAATCTTCACAAAGACTGACAGCACCCGGAACACTTCGCCCGAATGGGTCATGTTGAAGAATATGCCGAATATATAAATAGGTAGCAGCGGCAATACCACCACCTGTATGGTCTTGGTGATAATCTGTCTGAATTCGGTGAAAACATTCTTCAGCGTTGCCGTGCCCTGATAGGCTATGCCCAAGCCGAGTGTAAACGCCATGACCAATGAGGTCATCACAGCCATCGGCGGTGTGATGCTCACGGTGAAATAAGGTTCCTGCTGTTTCGCCTCGTTGATCGATGTCCATTCTATCTGATCGGAGATGAGCGAAGGGAATACCGCCTCGCTAACGCCATACGATAACAGTCCGGAACATACCGTTGCGCCATAGGCGAGCAATGCCGTGACCACCAGCAAGCGACCAGCCTCCCGTCCGATATCGGCAATGGCAGGTGTCACCAGTCCCACAATGATCAGGGGAATGAGGAATCCCAAAAACTCGCTAAACAAGCCATTGAAAGTCACAAAAACGCGTACTGGCATTTCCGGCGACACCATACCGCCAGCAATACCCAGTGCCATGGCTATCAATATCCTTGGCAGCAATCCAATCTTCATCTTTTTCATAGTCGAAAAGCTAAAGGCCATATATCTGTCATGATGTTATCTGTGTTATTCTTGCAAAAATACGCAAACTTATTGAAACTGCCAAAGAAATGGTTAATAATCTCCGTAGATCTATGTCTTTGACGGACCGTGACGTTGCTGTGCTGTGGTGTGGCTGGCAGCGTGTGGCTTTGTCTCATGCATCACCATCATACTGCACCATTCTTCTCTATGCCGACGTTATCACAATAGTCATGCAACATCATTGTCCTCTGTCAGCATCTATTGTGTATCATAATTCATCTGTCTATCCAAGACAAAATTACAGACTTATTACCATTTTCTAACAGTTTACCCCAACAAATCGTTAAAATAGTATAATATTAAGCCATATATCGCAGTGTTATGTATAAATAGTGTAAAAAAAAACAAAAGTTTTCCAGTCTATTTGACAAACCTATCAATTATTATCTTAAATTTGTAGCCACAAAATAAAATCTAAATACAATAACCAAAAACATATAACTCACTAACACATTACAATTCACTAGTGTCCACTAAAAACGATTAACAATCGTTGTAAGTGGTTGATATGCGACAAAATACGAGCAAAAAATGACTCTATGGGTTAGAAATGACTATCTTTGCAGAAAATTACAATCTGTAAGTTAG